>JBFGVE010000020.1:0-28730 GCA_041565275.1 Bacteroidia bacterium | reverse complement strand
TCTGAAAAGGCTGGATGTCCCACAGCCATTCCTTCCCACCAAAGCGACTTTTTGTCCCTGTGAGATTCCAAAGCTTAAGTCCCTGAAAAGGGTTTTGGAACCGTAAGATTTGCTGAGTTTTTCTGCAGAAAGGTAATTCATTGCCGGTAAATAGGAGGGGACGTGTTTTCTTCAGGAATTGTCCCATTGTCTTTGAATTTATTATTTCGGTCCCGGTTGTTCAGCCGAACACCAACTTTCATCCCGCCCTGAATAATTACTTGGGTATCGAATATGTCTTCGTGGATAATAGTGTAGTCGGTAATATCAATCTCCTCACAAACATAGCTTTCTCGGTTTACAGCGGTCTGAATCAATCTCGAAGAGACGAATTTCAATCCCAAACCTGTGTAAAGATCTATAACCAGTCTGCCCTGGGTAGTTTGCCACCCAAAGCGAATGGACGTTCCGATTTGGTGGAATGATTGGTCATATCTACTGCACTCTGAAAGATCTGACGAGGCTCCTGGGATCAAGAACCATTCATTCTGGTAGGAAGAGCTACGGTAGAAGACAGTGGGAGAGAGATAAGGACGAAAAACCGGGGTAGAAAGAAATCGGTTAAGGATATGGTATTTTCGGAAGGAAGCATAGAGACCAAAACCTCTGGCCAGAACGGTTTCGGTTGAGCGCTCGAACCAGAAAGAATTGGGGTAAATATAGCCTGCACCAAATTCAAGACTGGAGGCAGGGCCTACTTGAATTTCATAGGAAATTCGGGCTTCGTTAATCGCAAATTGTCCTGCATTGATCTTGAAAACATCAAATTGATCGGGGCGTTCTTTCTCTTTGTTATCCGATTCTAATCCTGCTGCATTAGTGCTGGTGTGTTCAAGGCCGGTGGATTGGGCTGGAAGACAAGTAGGTAAGAATACGATTTTGAGCAAAAGAATTATGCAGTGAGCTAAGCGAACAGGAAAAGAATATGGAATGGAAGGAGTTGCCATGCAGGATCGAACAAGTTAATTGGCAAAGTTAAAGGGTTTCGTGCTCTTCGGAAAAAATCGTTAATTGGAGGGCAATCACGAATGTAAATATATGCTGAGATTGAAACTTGTCCCGGTACTGATCTTAGGTTCATTTCTACTGTTTAGTCAAGCATATGCCGAGGATCCTGATCCTCAAGACATTAGTCATTCAGTGGGGTGGTTTGCTGAAGGCAACCCTGCTACGCCTGTACAGTCGGAAACCCCGGCCGGGAAAGTGGTCAAAGAGGACAATCCTCCCATGATAACCAACGATGCTGTTGTTTTTGGGATCCTTATGTTGATTTTGGCAACAATATTTGTCACCTCTGCCAGCAGAAATCCTCTCTGGAAAAAGTTTTACACATTCGTTCCCTCTCTTCTGCTTTGCTATTTTATTCCCTCGATCCTCAACTCTCTCCATGTTATCGATGGGGAAAGCAGCAAACTATATTTTGTAGCATCCCGGTATCTGCTTCCTACCAGTTTGGTGTTGCTAACGTTGAGCATAGATCTAAAAGGAATTCGAAAGCTGGGCCCCAAAGCGATTATCATGTTCCTGGCTGGTACCCTGGGGATTATGATTGGCGGACCATTAGCGATCCTAATTGTCGGTTCGTTTTCACCCGAGACCGTTGGCGGAACTGGTGAGGATGCAGTTTGGCGTGGTTTGGCTACCGTAGCAGGTAGTTGGATAGGCGGTGGCGCAAATCAGACTGCAATGAAAGAAGTATTTAATACCAGTGATAAGATATTTTCTGCCATGATCGCAGTGGATGTGATCGTGGCCAATATCTGGATGGCATTTCTGCTCTATGGATCTGGTATCACCAGTAAGATTGATAAATTCTTAAAAGCAGATTCTTCTGCAGTGGACCAAGTGAGAAAGAACATAGAGGACTACCAGGCACAGGTGATGAAGATCCCTAGTTTGTCGGATGTGATGCTGCTTTTAGGGCTTGCCTTCGGAGTAACTGCCTTTTCACATTTCCTGGCTGATGCTATTGCTCCTTTTATCGAAGAATATTATCCGTTGCTGTCCAAATTCAGCCTGACTTCAAAGTTTTTCTGGTTGATCGTAATTGCGACTACTGGTGGTTTGCTCTTGTCTTTTTCCCCGGCTCGCAAATTGGAAGGAGTCGGAGCATCCCGCTTTGGCAGTTTATTCCTGTATGTTTTGGTGGCTACCATTGGTATGAAGATGGATATCACTGCTATTGCCGATACCCCAGGTTTATTTTTGGTGGGGATTGTCTGGATGGTCATTCATGTACTGATACAAGTGGGAATTGGCATTTTGATCAGAGCGCCATTTTTTATGATCGCAGTGGGAAGCCAGGCAAATGTTGGCGGAGCTGCTTCTGCACCAATAGTAGCTTCTGCATTCCACCCTGCTTTGGCTCCCGTGGGTGTTTTGCTGGCTGTATTGGGCTATGCATTGGGAACTTATGCAGCCTACATTTGCGCACTGATGATGCAGGGTGTAGCACCTCCTGGCTAATAAGAAGCGCCTAAATACTAGTTATGGAGTGGATTTTCAAGAGTATTGAGCAGTTCCAGGCAGCGCGCTTTATCTCTATCAATGGCAGCAACCAGTTCTGCTAGGGAATTAAATTTCATTTCGGCACGGATCCATTCTATAAATCGTATTGTTACCTCACAATCGTAGATATCTCGGTCAAAATCAAAGAGATTAATCTCGATTCCCCTGGGAAAGTCACCAGCGGTGGGCTTGCTCCCAATATTGCACATGCCAGGGAAGATCTCCCCGTTTAATTCAAGGGAAACCAGGTAAACGCCATCACCAGGGATCAGCTTCCACTTCTCAAAAGGCCTCACATTGGCAGTTGGATAGCCAATGGTACGCCCTATTTTTTCACCACGTATGACGGTCCCGCTTACAGGATATTGATAACCGAGGTATTTATTTGCCTGAGCGATATCTCCTTCCAGTAAGGCCTTACGGATCTTAGTACTGCTTACCTTAGCATTGTCAACTGCTTGAGCAGGAATTTCCTGAACAATGAACCCATAATGCTCCTCTGCAGTTCGCAGGTCATCAATACTGCCTGTGCGGTTTTTGCCAAAACGGTGATCGTAGCCTATGATTATCTTTTTGATCCCGACTGTACCAACTAAAATTTCCTCTATAAATTTTTGGGAGGTTAATCTGGAAAATTCCTTATCAAAGGGAACCAAAAGTAACTTATCTATTCCCATGGCCTCCAGTCGCTCGATCTTTTCCTCAATGGTATGCAATAGACGAAGGGGGTTGTCTTCTGGGTGGAGAAAGAGGCGGGGGTGAGGATGAAAGGAAATGACTACGCTTTCTCCCCCGGTTTCCCGTGCCGAATCAATCACCGCCTGTAGAATCTTGCGGTGCCCATAATGGACACCATCAAAAGTACCAATGGTTGCAACAGCACTTCCATGGGTGATGTTTTCTGGCTTAACCTGAAAAGTATTATAAGGGTCAAGCCACAACTTACTCAAGGACCGGGAAGATCTATCCTGGCCTTGTCTGTCCGCTTTGTATTCAGAAAGGGAACGGTAGACTTTCATTGTCTATTAATGATTGGAAGCCCTCCAGGCCTTCATTTGGGTATCAAAATCGTCAATTTCCCATGCATTTTCAAGGTGGAATTCTCCAATCCGAGTCCGGGTAAGTTCGGTGATGTAACCTCCAACTTTCAGGATTTGTCCCAGATCGTGGATGAGTGAGCGGATGTAAGTACCCTTACTGCACTTGATGATGGCTTTTCCCCAATCCGGCGGACGGAAGTCCAGAAGCTCGAATTGAGTGACATTGACCCATCGGGGGCGCAATTCAACCATCTTTCCCTTCCTGGCAGCCTTAAAAGCTCGTTCTCCATTTACCTTTACCGCTGAGTACATGGGAGGAAATTGGGTAAACTCACCTCGAAATTCTATAAGGGCTGATTCAAGCATTTTGCGGGTGATATGAGAAGGGTCCTTTTGGTTTTCTGGTGGAAACTCAGCATCGTAACTTGGAGTAGTGGCACCAAGCCGGAACTCGGTGATGTACTCTTTTTCCATCTCTTGCAGGGATTCAATGGTCTTGGTTTTCTTTCCTGTACAAATGATAAGCAGTCCAGTAGCCAATGGATCCAGCGTACCTGCATGCCCAACCTTCTTGATCCGGATAAGTCCCCTGACCTTCTTTACTACATCAAAGGAAGACCAGCCTTTGGGCTTGTTGAAAAGAAGAACCTTTCCTGCCTGAAAATCGGGTATTTCCATCATTTGATCCCGATCACGATGGCGATGATGCCCAGAATGAAACAGTAGATAGAAAAGTAATATAGTTTGTTTTTGCGCACGATGGTGATCATGGCTTTACATGCGATGATACCTACGACAAACGCCGCTAAAAAGCCGATGAGAAGGGGTAAAGTTCCTGTTGTAGATGAAGCAATCTGCGATGCTTCCTCTGCATCCAGCGACATGATTTTGTTGATATCAAGAACAGCTTTGCCTAGAATGGGAGCAATGACCATCAGAAAGGAAAAGCGGGCAATTTGGGTAGGATTAATGCGCTGAAGTAGACCGACGGCAATGGTCGCTCCAGATCGGGAAATTCCTGGTACAACCGCAATCGCCTGCGCCAGGCCTACCACGAAGGTGTTGCTGAAGCTGAGATTGCGGTTGTGCTGTTTGACGGTCATGGTAAAAAATAACAAGGCTCCTGTAACCAGCCAACCTATCCCTACCACTGTGAGATTATCTGAAAAAAGCGCCTCCAGATCGTCTTCGAAAAATAATCCTACAACGACCACAGGGAGAGCTGACAATATGAGCATGGACGCATAACGGGTTCCTTCATTCCACTTGAACTGAAGGAGGTCTTTGAAAATGCGAATGATCTCAGCGTAAAAAATGACGATAGAACTAAGAGCAGTTGCTGCGTGGACAACAATGGCAAAAGTAAGATTTCCCGCTTGGTCATTAATTCCAAGGGTATGGGAACCAAGTACGAGGTGTCCACTGCTGCTAACAGGGAGGTATTCGGTCAGGCCCTGAACAATGCCAAGTAACAACGCATCAATACTGCTCATATAGGATCAGCCTTTCTTCGAAGCGTTCGGAACTTTTGAATCCAGATTTGTTTTCTGAGAATTATTCCCCTTGGAAATGATCCCAACAGCGATCACAATGTGGCCTGCAATGATCAGTATAGGACAAATATAGAGAGCCATGGAGAATTCAGTGGCATCTTTGAAATCTTCGAGAGACATCAATAAATACCCAACGAAAATCAGAAAAACCCCGATCAGGATTATGAAAATGTTGTTTTTGTTAAAAGGAAGCTGCATTTGTACAAGATTTAGATCAATTTGTCGAGGTCCTTGTTCAGGAACCGGTTAACCGCCCAAGAACTACTTAACCAGCCTAAAATCGTTCCGAAGATAATAATTCCCCCTAATAAAGCCACAAACTCAATGCGAAATGGTAGTTCTTTTATTGCTTCAGATTGTGAATAAATACCACTTTCTAGTCTTGGAAATAGAAAAACGATGCCCAAAAGAAAAATACAGGCTAAGATCGCACCCAGCAGCCCTTGGAGAATTCCAAGCTTAATAAAGGGACGGCGGATAAATCCGTTGGTAGCCCCGATCAGTTGCATAGACCTGATCACTAGCCGTTTGGAATAGACAGCCAAGCGAACGGTTCCATTTACAATAAAGAAACCTATCAGAGCGACAAGGAGCCCAATTCCGATAGCTATTTTGGTTCTTTCCCAGGTTCTTTTCCGCAGGGTCTTGATTTCTTCCATCGGGTAGGTGATGTCTTCGATTTTGATAAATTCCTGACCCAGTATTGTTTTGTTGATTTGCCTTAGGCTGTCGCTTTGAATATAGGCGGAATGAAGGCGGATATCAAAAGATGCAGGAAGGGGATTCACTCCGTCCATGATTTTGAGAAAATCTTCTCCAAGATCTTCCATGAACAATTTGCCAGCGTCTTCTTTGGAGATGTACTTGAAATCTTTTACGAAGGGTTGGTCCATCAAGAATCCTTCAAAGGTGTCTACCTGTTCTTCGCTTATTTTGTCGGGGAGAGTTACCATCATCACGATATCTTCTTGGGCCTTTTCCAATTCCACGTAACTGAACACCGTTACCCCTGCAAAGAGCGCAAGTACGAACATCACCAATGAAATGATGAAGAGTGAAGTATAAAAGGTACTCCGGGTCCGCGAACTAATATATGAGCCTCCTGATGCCATCGTATGGGATTAATTGTTGTTTTCTTCCTTTGCGAGTTTCCGGCCTGCAGACTAATGTTCCATTCGCAAATTAATTCATTTCTCTAACTTTAACCTGGGATCCCGGATCATAGACAAGGATCTCTTGTCATCTTTCCTAAATAGCGAGGAGCAGCCTTGGCCTTTTTTTTAGCAGAAGGAATATTTTTTTCCAAGTCCAAGGCTTTCCTGAGTGTTTTGTAGGCAAGACAGTATTCTTTAAGCTCATAGTAGGACATTCCCAATCTTTCAAGAGCCTCCACGTGGTCAGGAGTGATATTGATCGCTTTGAGGTAATCAAGCTTGGCCAACGCATACTTATCCTGTGCATAGAAACAGCTTCCCCTGGTAAAATAGGCGGCTGTATAAGCTTGTTGGCTTCCATCTTCCATATTAATGGCTTTGTTGAGGATTTCGATGGCTTTGTCATATTGTTCCCGGTAAAAGTAGTATTCGCCTAGGCTGACATGAGACATGACAATTTCGGGTTCCACTTCGATAGCCTTTTCCAAGTCTTTGAGTGCTTTGTCGTATTGCTTCATAAGCAGGTAGCCATACCCACGGTTGTTGTAGAGAAGTCCCGTCTTGGGGTTATTTTTAATACCACGTGAATAGGCTGTAATGGCGCGGTCGGGTTGAGCCAACTGATCATAACAGAATCCCAGGTTTACCCATCCATCTTTAAGGTCAGGACGAATTTCAAATGCCCTTTCATAAGCCCGGGCACCTTCACTCCAATTTTCCTGGAAAGTCTGCAACTGTCCGATCCGCTCCCAGGCCCGGTAGTCGGTGACTTTGATCACAGTTGCCTCTTTCAGATCGGCGAGCGCCCTTTGGTAATCCTTGAGTGCATAATAAGATTCTCCACGGTTCAGGTATATTTCGTAGATATCCTCCCGGAAGGCTTTCCGGTAATCTTTATCCTCTTTAACCTTGTCATTGTATATGCGGATGGCTTCGGTATGGTATTTAATAGCGGCAGCATAGTCTTCATTGCGATAAAAGAGATTGCCAACCATAGAGACTGATTTGGGGTCTTCTCCTTTTTTAAATTCGATCCGGTCCTTAACTAGGTCGATCGCCTCTTCTTTCTTTCCAAGTTTTAACAAAGCATATGCTTTACGCTCCAGGATCGGATAGTTATCAGGATCAAGGGATAGTACCTTGTCACAATCTCCAATTGTTCTCTGGTATTGACCAGTTCTGGAATAGGCGTAAGATCTATTAGAGTAACCAAGTGGTATATCGGGTTTGATACTGATATATTTGGAAAAGGCAGAAATGGCTTCATCAAACATATCCAGGGAGATACTGCACCAGCCTTTGACGTTCCAGGCCTCGGCATTAGTGGCCATTCCCTGAATGGCTTTATTGGCATACTTGAGACTGATCTCATGGTCACCGAGGCGGTAATGACACCAAGCAATCCCTGTTTGGCTATATGTTTCAGGCAATTCACCTTCATCCTGAAGGAGGGAAGCATTGAAATCACTAATAGATTTCTCGAATCTTCCCAAATCATACTGAGCCCACGCCCGAAGGTAGTAAGTAAACTTATTCGGGCCTTCTTCAAGGATAGACCGAGTGAAATAGTCTACTTTTTCGTGATTGTTGGAGGCTTCACGTCCTTTTTGATACCATGAAGTTTGAGCCTTGAGGCCGCCTGACAAGGCTAAGGCCAGGGAAATATGAATGAATGCCAGGGGTGACATAAGGGAGATCCTAGATAGCATCGGCATTGGGTATTGATGAAAATTCTATTCAGAGATTCTGATGGATTTACCAATCTGGACCATCGTTGCGACGCTTTCGCCCTTTCTTTGGAGACTGCTTCTCTAATTGCTGGATGAATTGCTTTTCTTTCTCGTTCATAGCTTCCAAGAGCTGGGCGGCCTGATCACGGGTCATTTCCTGTTCCTGAGGCTCTCCTTGAGTATTTTTTTGATCAGGACTTTGTCCCTTTTTTTCTGTATTGTCAGGCTTAGGTTGCTTTTTCTGGTCTGACTCACCCTGCTGGTCATCTTTCTTTTGCTGGTCATCCTGATCGGATTTGTCCTGGTCGTCTTTTTCTTGATCCTGGTCTTGGCTATCGTCCTTCTTATCATTATCCTGCTCATTCTTTTGCTTTTCCATTTCCATCATTCTTCTTTTCAGGAGCTCATAGTCAAAGCGAGCAGTCTCATTCTCAGGGTCAAGTTTGAGGGCTTCCTTAAAGGCTTTAAGAGCTTCTCCAAATTTTTCTGTGGGATCTCCCTGGGGTTGAGACGGCCCCATATTTGGCATATTGGCGCCATTGATTGCCATCGGGCTGGAACCTTGCTCTTCTTGTTGCTCACCGAGCTTAATTCTGCCTATCCCAATATTGGTCCAGGCCCAAGAGCCGAGTTGGCGCTGTTTGAGTGATTCTTTTTCACGGGCTGCTAGATTGGTACATTTGCTGTAAGAAGTCTGTGCCAAATGAACGGAATCACGCAAGTAGTTGGCTTGACCAATGTTAAAATGGATAGCCTTGTACTCATCTTCGTAGCCGGAAAGGATAAGTGTGGAGTCGTAAAGTAAAATAGCTTCGGCATATTCCTCAGCTTCCATCTTTTCGGCAGCTCGCTCAGGTACAGACAATCCACCGAATAGCCCTCCAATGAACAGTATGCTTAGAATAGTATTATGCATTTGTCTTAATTCTACGTTTGACTTGTTCAAAAATTATCCTATCTCGTACTGGAAGTTGTGGTTTTCAGAGGCATCCAGACCATTGAGACGACAAAGGCAACCAAGGAGATCATAAGAAACAATTGGTAGCGGTTGACATTGGAAAGCATGGTTTCCCTGCCCACAACCGAAGCAGACTGCATTTCTATTTGGTCTAGTACGGGATCAAGATTGTCAATCTGATCATCAATACGGTGGTACTTCGTCCCAAACACATCTGCAAGGGCTTGCAGGGAAGTATCATCAAGTTTTGATATGGCCAAGCCCCCGTCCTTGGATTTTTTGTATCCTATGATTTGTCCTTTTCTATATTCAGGAACTTTTCCGCCCATGTAGGTACCGACCCCAACCGGGAATACCTTGATATCGTTTTGTTTGAGCCTTTCCGTCACAGAGGTATATTCATCTCCAAAGTGTTCCCCATCTGAGATCAAAATGACGGACCGGGTAACCTTCTGCTCGGATCCATCTGTATTGATAAAACGGTTCAGGGCTTTTGACAGGGCATTTCTAAAATCAGTCCCGGTACTGGAGAATTGCTCAGTCCCCAGGAGATCTAGAAAGAGGTTGATGGCCTTGTAATCGTTGGTCAGTGGGCATTGTACGTAGGCGTCAGTCGTAAAGACGATCAGACCAACCCGGTCTCCTTTCATTTGATTGACCATTCCCCGGATCTCTTTCTTAACCTTTTGAATGCGACTGGGTTTAATGTCGTCACAGTTCATGGAGGCAGAGACATCGATCAGAAAATAGACTTCACGGCCCAATTGATCGATTTGCTGCTCTACTCGTCCCCACCAGGGTCCCATCATGGAAAAGGTCAGGAAAACAATCGCAACCCCACGAAAGACGAGTTTGAATTCCGGAAAGAAAAAGGTGTATTCATGAGGGCGGAACCAAATTCGGACAGCAGAATTACTGCGGACATAGAGGATGACAAGAACTACGCCCAGCGGAATCCAGAATATAAAGGATGGCCAATATTCCGGCGTGACCATAAAGCTTTCAAAAAAGGCTTCCATCGGCCGTAAATTTAGGGAAAAACCTCGAATCAGCGGTACGGTTCATTGATATTTACTTCCTTTCTCTGTACCAATGCAGATGATTGAATTGCACAAATGAGGAAGCTTGGTCTGCGCAGAAAAGGACACTTGGCGGCGCACAAGTACCCCGAATCCACGCGACAAGCTTGCAACTTTTGATCTTTATTAAGACGGCGAAAGGGAGGTTAATACACAGATCCTATTCTTTGTGCGGGACCTTTGGGTCAAGGGCATCTCTAAGCCCTTCACCTAGTAGGTTCAAGGTGGTGACAGTAAGGAAAATAGCTAATCCAGGGAAGAGAGAAAGCCACCAGGCAGATATATTGCTACGGGCATCACTGAGGAGTTTGCCCCATGTGATGATGTCTTCCGGAACCCCGATCCCTAGAAAGCTCAATGCGGCCTCAACGGAAATCGCTCCTGCAATTCCAAATACAATTACAACTAAAACGGGTGCGAGGGAATTGGGGATGGCGTGTCGGACGATGATACGAAATTCTCTAAAGCCAAGGGATCTGGCTGCTTCTATGAACATCTGATTGCGGGTACGTAGTATCTCACCGCGCATATATCGTGCCACTCCAGGCCAACTGAAAATACCCAGCAAAACCATTAAAAGGAAAATACTCCTTTGTTCAGTTATAGCACCGATGGTGATGATCAATACCAATATAGGAATTGAGCTCCAGATTTCAATGATCCGAGACAGGATGATATCAAGCCACAGGTACTTTTTGACTCCAAACCATTTGATCCGTTCGAGTGGCCTGGAGATCAGAACGCATAGGACAGTGACCCCGACCAGAATAAGCACACTGAGCAAGTAATGGCCGATGGCGGTAAGTCCTCCAGTTTCCAGGGCTGCTCTTAAGGTATAGGACCTTACTGTGAAGCCATAAAAAATCCCTAAGACCAAGCCTATTAATAAAAATATAATTCCAATGCGAGATAATTGCAGGCGATTGTCCCCATAGAAACCAGCGACCGCCCCCAGTAGGATTCCGATAAAAGCGGCTATTCCCACTGCGACCAGTCCTATAGTGAGTGAAATTCTGGACCCGTGGATCAAGGCACTTAAGACATCCCGTCCATCCTGGTCGGTACCCAGGAAATGCCATTCCTTCCAGTTATCAATCTTCTGCTTTGCAAATGGACTAAGTGCTCTGGGATTTTCTTGGTCTATGTCACGCGGAAGATAGCGTACAGGAGCCCAGAAGGAACTTTCCAGTTTCCCCTTTCGCTCCATATCCAACCAGTCAGTATGGATAAGTTCAGGGGTCCATTTGTATAGCCCAATAACTTCAAGATAATCATTGAATAAGGGGAAGTAGGACTCATCCTGGTAGCGGGTGTAGAAGGGTTTATTGTAGGCGATAAAGTCTGCGAAAATAGCGATCAGAGACAATATGAACACGATCCTCAGGGCGATCATGGCCAATTTGTTTTTCTTGAGCCGAACCACAACATTTTGCCAGAAACCAGGACTCTTGACAGGTTCTGTATGCTTGGGTTGAAAGGATCTTTTCGGTGTGTGCAAGAATCCTTTGCGGGTATGCGAAAATCCCTTTTCGGTGCTATGGTTATGGGATCCAGTTGTCATTATCGTCTGGAATAGCTTATTCTGGGATCCACTATTGCATACAATATATCCGCAAGCAGGATTCCGAGCATAGTAAGAATGGCACTGAGGGTAAATACAGCCATGATAGTAGGATGATCTACCTGGATTGAAGCAATAAAAGTTAAACGGCCCATGCCCGGGATTGAAAAAATGGTTTCAGTGATGATGGCACCAGAGATCAGCCGGGGTAGCAAAGATGCGAAGTGGGTGACAATGGGCAATATGGAATTTCTGAACGCATGTTTCCAGATGACAACTTTTTCAGGCAGCCCTTTGGCACGGGCAGTTCTGATATAGTCCAGTCTTATGTTCTCGATCATTCCAGCTCTCATTTGCCGACTCAGGAAAGCAACTCCTCCATAGGAGTAAACCAGGATCGGCAGGGTAAGATGCCAAGCATAGTCTGTGAGCTTTGCGAAAAATGACCAGTTCTCTGCCCCGTCCGAAGCCACTCCACTGGTCGGGAAAAGGTAAAGGTATTCAGGGTTGCAGACCAGAGTGATCAAAAGCATGGCTGTCACAAAGGAAGGTACAGAGTAGAGAAGGAAAAGCAAGATGGTAATGGTCTTGTCTTGGGTAGAATTTCGATGGCGAACAGAATATACTCCGATGGGGATCGCAACTAGATAAGCAAGCGTGAACGAGATAAGGCCCATCATGAAGGTCCAGGGCAAAGCTTCCCTGATCTTTGTGGTGACCTTCATTTTGTCGTGGTAGGAATTTCCCAAGTCTAGGACCAGCATACGAGAGATCCAGCGGTGGAATTGATTATTCCAACCGTAAAATTGAAGACTGGGAACATATAATTTCCAGACTGTTGCCTTTTCTTCAACCAATCTGAATTTCTCACGGACCTCTTTTGCTCCCAATCCTATTTCTCTGAGGAAGCCAGGATTCCGGTCTGCCAGGGTATCAATGAAGTCCAGGCGGTACATGATCTCCGCTTTGGTAGGACTCCTCTTCAGCTCTCCTAGTGCGAGTTTTATACCATCGACATCGGCCTTGATCTCAGGAGGAGGGTCCAATTTCCATCCAGTTGCTTCCAAGCGGGTAATTTCTAGGTAAAAGTCATTTATTTCCGGCCAATTGCCGTAAGTGGCTATCAACTGGTGGAGAGATGCTCTTTCGTTGAGCCGGACTATCTTGTGTAGAGTATCGGGATAGGCTACAGAAGCAAGGGAGAAATAGAATACCGGTAGGTCTTGCCCCAGTTTATGGCTCAACCGTTGGTATTCTCTATCCGTGTCGTCCTTTGTCAATACCACCCCTGGCCGGGACATTGTCCAGGACATTTCCCGGTCCACAGGATCGCCGGGGGTACTGATAGAGATAAAAAAAGATATCACCATGATCGCGAACAGTGTCGGGACCATGATCAGGAATCTTTTGAAGACGTATTGTCCCATCAGGGTTTTAGGATCGGGTCAATCAACTTTTGTTTTTTTACCGAATTTCTGCTTGTCTTTAGGAACCCAGAGTTCATTGACTTTGTATCCTGGCCGTACTTGGGTAGCTTTCCCACCCCTGATACGATTGTTTATGATGATCTTTTCTTTTGGGTTCATGATAAATACCGCCGGTGCTTCATCCATGATGATCTCTTGGAACTCATAGTAAAGGAGACGGCGTTTATCGCTGTCAATCGTTACCCTGATCTTATTGATCAAAGAGTCCGAATAAGCATTTCCAAAGCCAGTATAATTGGAGCCACCTGAGAGCCATGAGTCGGTATGCCACATTTGCTTAAGATCGGTAGGAAGGGGACTTGAAACAATTCCAGTACCGAAAATATCGAATTGGTGATTGCGGAGACGTGTGGTAACAACCTTGAAATCCAATGGAGAGGAGTTGATCTTCAGTCCTACTTTTTCAGCTTCCAGGGCCAGCAAATTGGCAATTCTTTTTCCCGTACTGGAGGTGGATGAAAGAATAAAGTCAATTTCAAAATCAACTCTTTTCCCTCTGATAATTTTGTCTCTGAGTCCATTGCCGTCAGTATCGATCCAGCCGGCTTCGTCCAGCAAAGCCTTTGCTTTTTCGGGATCGTAGGCCATCGGTTCCAGCTCAGGATTGAACTCGTTGGTCTGGTTGGGAAGGATAGGACCTGTAGCCCGGGTACCTAGTCCACCATAAATATTTTCGATGATCTTGTCAACAGGAGTTATGTGGTTGATCGCCTGCCGAACCCGCTTGTCTGTGAAGAAAGGAATCCTGTCAGATGGAGGGCGGCTGTTCATACCCAGATAGATAAGTGAATATCCACTGGGAGTTTGCATGTCAAAGTTGTCCTTGATGGGGCCACCCTTTTCCTGGATTCGGATGAACTCCTCTCCATTGACATCTCGCATGATATCGATTTCTCCGGAGGCTGCAGCCTGGATCGCAGTTGACCTGTCAAGAATGGTTTTATAGATCAGCTTATCGGCATAGGCATGAAATCCATAACCGAGGTCTGAAAGATGATCACCCCACCATTCTTCTTTTCTTTCAAGGGTTATGTTATCCCCAGTAGTCCAGCTTGCGATCTTGTAGGGGCCAGAGCCATAAATGAATTTCGGGTCCCGCATATACTTCTCATTGTGGAATTTTTCTGAGAAGGCGATGATGTCAGGATCCTGAGCCAACTCTTCCCCGAGTTCATAGAAATCTCCGACAGAGAATTTACCCAGGTGATCATCCGGATCATAGAATTTTCTCGAGATGATCTCAACCCCTGAAATAGCAGTTTCAGCGAGGAAAAAAGGGGAATCCGTGATGACAGTAAATTTCTTGGGGTTAACAGGGTCAACCTTGACATCTCTTACAAACGGGTAATAAACCCTGATGTGAGGAGCCTGGGACAGAGGATTTTTAATCGCCTTAAAAGTGAATGCACAATCATGGCCGTCAATAGGATCGCCGTTGTCCCAATACGCCTCTTCCCGAATCTCGTACTGGAATTCAAGGCCGTCCTCCGATACCTCTGCAAGAGATTTTGCGAGTATAGGGACCATCTCAAGCGTTTCGGGATGGATATCACATAGATATTGATAAATACTCTCCTTTATGTAAGTTGCGGTAGCGTGGGTTGACGCCAGAGGGTGTAGGGCATCGGGATCAGAAGGCTGGAAAATTCGGATCCAGTCTCCGCGAACAGGTTGACCTCCAGTATATTTGGTGGAATCTTCACTGTGTATGGCGGTGCCATTGGGATCCGTAATTCCCGCATTCCCACAACTGCCAAAAACAAATAGAAAAGTCACGAGAGGGGCAAGAACACAAGTACGATTTGTCATCATCCTTCAGATCTTAGAAATGGTTTATGTCAACTAAAGCTAAGTGAAAGGCCTTGGAAAAGCAAGAATGGTAAAGATGTAAAGGATCGCCCTGATTTCTTTAGCAATTAACTTTGCTTGAGCCCAAAAGATTCCCTTAGGAGGAAAAAAGAGCAGTAAACCATTGGAGAAGATTAAAGATGTTTTATATTTGCAATCCTGTTCGGTGGGGTGGGTGAGTGGCTGAAACCACCTGTTTGCTAAACAGGTATGCCTGGAAACGGGTATCGCGGGTTCGAATCCCGCCCCCACCGCAATTTTCAGCCACAATACACATTTAGATAGCGTGTATTTCTTTGAAGCGGCAATGTACGGGGTGTAGCGTAGTCCGGTTAGCGCGCCTGCTTTGGGAGCAGGAGGCCGCAGGTTCGAATCCTGCCACCCCGACCAGCAAAAGATGTTGCAATTAGGAGATTCTCCACGATTGCAACATTTTGGTTTCGGGCCAATAGCTCAACTGGATAGAGCACCTGCCTTCTAAGCAGGGGGTTGGGAGTTCGAGTCTTCCTTGGCCTGCGGAAGCGGAAACCTCGGAAATATGCCGAAGTTATCCGCTTTTTTTGTGCGCCAGTACAACAATAGTCTTGCTGTATATTCGGTTGCCAAATGGCGATCAAAGTGCTTGGTACAGGACCTATGATATTTGCTTGGCTCTTGACAAATAGGTTCTCAAACTACTTATTATCCCACACAGAATGATAATGTAGGTGAGTAGTGATAAAGACCATTTGGTGATTGTAAGGAATGACCCTGCAGCGACTAGTTCATCGGATATCCGGCCTATTTCTAAATATTCATTTACCAAGGATATTTCAAAATAATTTTCCAACCAGTCAGCCGCCATGTGAATAATCGGTACAAATGACAGATAGAACCATTTCTCGAATAAGTAGACCATCCAAGATACGTACATAGCAGTATAAAGTACTGGAAATATAGTATCCCAAAGCACTAAAAAGTGGGTGTAACACAAAAGCTGCTCTTTGGTCCGTGCTCCAAAGAAAGCTAACACGTCCGCAGTTGAATATCCAAATGATAGTCCCAGCGAATTTACAGTGCCATCTATGGTGAAACAGTTGCTAAAGTGCCCTAAGACAAATTGAGCGTACAAGACCATTAAGAGTGTAGCCAGAATTGCTAAATATAAAGCCCTGTTAGCTGAAACTGCTGCTTTGATCATTTCCACCTAATTCCGGAGGTATTCTTCAACAATGTCCCAAAGCTTCTTTGCTTCCCCCATTTGATATGAGTACGGGGTTGTTTTTGTGACTTTATTGTTGACGTAATATTCCCCTGACTTCAATAGTTTTGCTTCCTGGTCAATCAAATGAACGTGAGTTTGGGCTCCTTTTTCTTTTGATTTACCAAACAATTTAAAGACAGTTCGTGAAATCCATCCTGCACTGCGTCCTAAATCGGTGTTAACCAAACCGGGATGAACACAATAAAACGAAATACCCAAATGTTCAGGTTGCTTTGCTAACCAACGGGTTAATAACACAAGGCCCAGTTTTGATTGACGATAAGCTCTAAAACCTGAATATTTGTTTTTAAACTCAATGTCTTCAAATCGAATGGTTCCTTGATGCAGGCCTGAAGATGTAAAAATTACTTTCGACTCTTCGTTTCTCGGAATTAATCCTTTTAGTTGGTTGAACATTAATATTGGAGCGAGAAGATTTACCTGGAGTGTCTCTTCAATTTTATCTATTGATTCCATGAACCTGAAGTTCCAGATTCCCGCATTTAGGATCAATAGATCAATAGAATTGGTCAAGCCCTTTATGGACTCGCAAGCTGCCCTGACAGAGGCCAGAGAGGAAAGATCACATAATACTGTATTCACTTTTATATCGGTACCAAGGGTACGCAAACGATCTTCAGTAAGGCTTAGTTTTTCCTCCGATCGCCCCAAAACAATCAAAGAATACCCTGACTTGACCAGATGATCAGCAATCACCCCACCTATGCCTGATGTAGCACCAGTAATTACAGCTGTTTTATTATTTTTCACCATGTCTATTTCTCACCATTTCCAAACAATATTATGTCTAAATAGCACCCGTACCAGGAGCGTGAATTGGCCTACGAAAGCGGGACGATGTGCAGGACGGCTGGGAACAATGCTTGAATACTGTCCCGGGCACCTGCAGTTGAGCCGGGCATACAGATGACCAGGCTATTGCCGGCAATCCCGGCCAATCCTCTGGAAACCATAGCTTTCGGGGTCCGTTCCTGTCCATATTTTCGCGCTGCTTCCATGATTCCCGGAACTTCGGTATCGATCAATGGCCGCAGTGCCTCCGGGGTTTGGTCTTCGGGTGTCAATCCGGTTCCGCCAACTGTGATGACGAGGTGGAGGTCCTGCCTGATCAAACCTTCTACGGTTGCCCGGATCGCTTCCGGATCATTCCCGACTTGGTTATAGGTAGATATATTAACCCCCATATCGTGAAGCCTGCGGCGGATGTACTGGCCTGCCGTATCTTCTTTCTTGCCTGAGACAACGGCATTGGAACAAACCAGAATACCTGCATTGATCTCTTTTTCTTTTGAAACTGTCCAGTCCGATTTCCCTCCCTTCTTACCAACAAGCCGGACTCCCCTGATCTCAATCTCTTTGTCGACGGGCTTCATCATGTCGTAAATGGTCAGGGCGGCAATGGTAGCTCCGTGCATGGCTTCCACTTCGACCCCTGTTTTGTAGACGGTTTCCACTGTGACTTCGATCTTGATCTCTTCCTCTAGGAATTCGTATTCTAGGTGTACAGCTTCAATAGGGATCGGGTGACACAGGGGAATGGTTCCGGGAGTATTCTTTACTGCGAGGTAAGCAGCTGCCCTTGCAGTGGCAAGCACATCGGGTTTAGGCCCTGTATTGTCCCTGACAGCAGTCACGGAAGCCGGTTGCATAGACAGGCGGGCTTCAGCCGTAGCGATTCGGGTGGTAGTTATTTTGGAGGATATATTGCGCATTGCCAAAAAAATTCTATTGTTGTATTTTACCTGTTACAGCTCACGGGTGCGGCGGTTGTTGTGGTTCCCCGACCCAGCGGTGACCGCCGTCCGCAAGATATTCTTTCTTCCAGGCTGGAAACCTAACCTTTAAGTTGTCCACCACCCATTTCAATGCTTCAAAGGACTCCCGGCGATGCCCGGAGGAAACGATGACCATGAGGGAAACCTCCCCGGCCTTCACCAACCCGGTAGAATGATAAATGGCGACTTCCTGCACGCCAAACTTCTCCTGGGCCTCAGCGGCAAGATCTGAGGCTACTTTTGCAGCCATCGTTTCATAAGCAGAATAGTCAATTCCGGTAACCTGACTACTCGGTTGGCCATCCGCACGCACCCTGCCCAGAAAAAAACTGTTGGCTCCGGTTTGGGTCGCTAACTCAAGCTCTCCCAGCCGGTCAGCGATAAACCCAGGAAGGATAGGCCCGTTCACCAAAATGCTCATGTATCAAAATTAGAGTTTATTCGTCAAAAAAAAGCTTTATTATTAGGACAATAAAACACCTTAGTGTAAGACAATGAAAAATCTGAGTGGTTCTTCAGCAGTTCGTGCATCCTCTGAAAATGTGCCGGTCATGCCCTTGACAATTCCGGCATTTATGGGTTATACTGGGAAAAGCTTAGGATCAAAAGGAGAGGACCTCACCCTTGTACCTACACTGATCGGATCTCTGAGCGACTATGAAAAAATATTTGGAAAAGCCGCTCCTTTCAAGTTCCCCATTTTTCCTGAAAAGGGAGGAAACGGCAGGAAGGGCAGGGTGAGATTGGAACTGAGGGAAAATGTATTTTGGGTGGAAAGGGGGATGGCACCTTACTATCTGCTTTATCCCTCTCTGAAGCTGTATTTTGAAAATGGAGGCTCCGAGTGCTGGATCGTTTCTATCGGAGATTTCGGACCAGCCGGCGCCTTGAACATACCCCAGGCGACCGATTTTGAAGCTGGCCTTAAGGCTTTGGAAGAGTTCCTGGACCCACATCCCACCTTGATCCTGGCCCCGGACCTGATCAATCTCTCGCCTGAGGATTCTTTCCAGGTGAACCAGCAAATGCTGGCTCAGGCGGGAAACCTCCATGACAGATTTGTACTGCTGGATCTCCCCCTTGATGCAGGTTCTGATCACAAAAGCAATATCCATTCTTTTTACACAGGGATTGGCAATCAGTTTCTATCCCATGGTGCTGCTTGGTATCCCGGCCTGGAAGCCACTGTAGTTTCGGCGGGAGACTGCTCCCTGGAGAACATCGACGACCTTTCGGTTGGTGCTGTAATGGCGGACGCTCTCCTTCCCAGCGGAGCTGACAACAGGGAGGAATACCAGGCAGTCTTGAACGCCCTGGCTGAGCAGGCCAACAGGCTGCCATCCTCCCCGGCCTTGGCTGCTGTCATTTCCCGGCTGGATAGGACCGAAGGACTGAAAGCTGTGACAGGATCCTTTCCACTGTCCGGAGTAAGAGGCCCCCTGACAGACATTGATCTTGAAGCAAATGCTTCTCTTTTTCTCGACACAACTTCTTGGAAAAGCCTCAATGCTATTAAAACAGATACTGGATCGGCAGTGGTGAATGCTGTCGGAGCAAGGTCCCTTGCGGCACGCGATGAAGTATTTGGGTTCATTTCCAGTCGCTTGATCATTACCTATGTCGAAAAAGCGATCCGGGACTTTTTGGAAAATTATATCTTTGAACCCAACAACCAGCAAACTTGGAAAAACGTGGAAACCAAGGTAGATGCTTTTCTCAGGAGATTATGGGAACAGGGGCTGCTCTACGGTGACCATAAAACGAAGGCGTGGTTTGTAGCTATCGGTTTGGGAAGGTCCATGACCGATCAGGACATAAACCGTGGTCTGATGCGGTTGCAAGTTGGACTGGCCGTGAACCAGCCAGCCGAGTATGTTACTGCGGAGTTCATCCAGAATATGGGTGCCGGGTAAAGGTCATCCTCCCGCAAAAGGGGGCATCAAGGCAACCTCGTCCCCGTCTTGTAAAACTTCATTCCCCTGTACCTGGATCTGGTTGACTGCCATCAGGTAATTGAGCCCTTGCAGTATGGGAAGCCTGGCTTCGAGATTTTCTCTCAGACCGTCCGTATCCTGTGCCGATATACTTAGTTCTGCCAGGCCACATCTTTCTTTCAGGTAACCGAACAATAAAACCTTGACGGTAGGGACAGACATATCAATCATTGTTTTGTGGTATTTGGGAAAATCGAATGAAGTCTTGGGGAGAATTAAGATTGCAGAAGGCATCCGGAAATTGGGGAAAGGCCTCTTCATAGGAAATACTGGCAAAGGTGGGGGAGGATCTGAACAACCGGTACAGACTGAGGTTTCCTTGCTGAATGCTCCTTCGAAAGACGGGCAAGGTCCGCCTGTGATAAACCGCTCCCAAGGGTTGTATCCTTTCACGTACCTGGAAAGCGAGGGCATCCGGTCTTGACCATGCCACCGGAGACCCTGCATGGCTTTGGTAGACATTGACCAAGTGGGAGAGAATACCAGGAAAAAGACCGGCTTGGTCGACACCAACGGGGAGGAACAGCTCCGAAGCGGGGAGGGCTTCCATTGCCGAAGCGATGGAAGCCATGGGGCCACACTCCGGCCAGCGGTCCATGACACGGCGGACTCCCGGCATTGAATGATGAGGATCGGAGCTACCGATCACAGTATTGTCGCAGATTTTGCTTACCATCTCTAATGCAGCCAGCAGTAAGGTTTTTCCTTCCTTGACCAACAGGGCTTTGTCCCGCCCCATCCGGCTGCTTTTTCCACCTGCCAATACGAGACCAGTTATTTTCATGGCAATTTATCTCGGTAAGATCCAGGCCCGGACCACTTCTCCAGCTTTCCAGGTATCTTTTTCGGCGGGGATCATGATTATTACTTGGGCGTCTACAAAACTCTTGAGCAGGTGGCTGTTCTGCTTGCCACCCACAGCCAAGGAGCCATTTTGGAAAAAGCCTGAGACAAAATGGGTCTTCCCATCCCGTTTTTTGTATTCATGTGCCAAGGGCAGATCCACTTCAGGGAGGAAGAACTGTCGGCTTCCCATGGCTTTGCGCAAGTAAGGATAGACAAAGTTGTAAAACCCCAACAGGGCGGACCGGGGGTTGCCGGGGAGACCAAAGGCAACACAATTATGAGAACGGCAGAACAACAGGGGTTTGCCCGGTTTTTGGTTCACCTTATGGAATACTGTTTCAAAACCCGATTGGTTAAGTGCCGAGGTGGTAAAGTCATATGCTCCGACACTGACCCCTCCGGTGGTGATCAACACCTGAGCGTACTCTCGTTCTTCTTCTAAGACTCTGGATATAGCGGCAAGGTCATCGGTCACCCTCCTGATCTTGCATGCCAAGCCCATTTGCCGGACCGCAGCCAGGATCATATGGCTATTGGACTCAAATATCTTTCCATGCTCCAGGTCTTCGGCGGAGTCGGCAAACTCGCTTCCTGTTGTGATCATGGTGACGTTCACTTTTTCCCGTACTTTAACCATTTGCACTCCGAATGAGCCGATCAAGCCAATTGCAGCCGGATCAAGAAAGGTGCCACCTGTTAAGGCAATTGCTCCTTTTTCCAATTGTTCCCCCTTCAGACGCACATGATCACCCGGTTGGATATTCCCTGAAAAGCTTGCGCTTTCTCCCTCTTGTTTTGCTTGTTCCTGCATGACAACGGTATCGCATTCTGCGGGGACTTGTGCACCGGTAAAGATGCGGACTGCCTCTCCCTTCGGGACTGAGAACACCGGATCTCCGGCTTTAATCTCACCAGCCAGCTTTAACTTCTTAGTCCCATCGGTTGAGAGATCAGCAAAGCGAAGGGCATATCCATCCATGGCGCTTTGGTCAAAGACAGGGAGCGGACAAGTGGCCTGGAAGTCTTCAGTGAGAAATCGGCCCGCTGCTTCAGACAGGGGAACATGAACGGCAGGACGTTGGAGGACGGCTTCTAAGACAGCCGCTTGCGCCTGGGTAAAAGAGATCATGTCCCGAAGTTAAAGCGATTTCGATCCATTAGAAAAAGCAATGTGGAGCGTGGCTAATTTCTCGCTCATTTTACGTACTTTTGTCGCCTGTCTGAGGTATAAAATAAATCTAATGGATCAACATTTCACAAGGAAGACAAGGGCGTGGACAGATAAGCGAGGGAAAGATACCTGGACGATTTTCCGTATCATGGCTGAATTTGTAGAAGGGTTCGAATCCTTGGCAGAGATTGGTCCTTGCGTTTCAATCTTTGGCTCGGCACGTACAGAGCCGGGCACCCCTCATTACAAATTAGGTGTAGATACAGGCAGGTTGCTCACTGAAGCTGGGTTTGGTGTAATAACCGGTGGTGGCCCAGGGATCATGGAAGCCGGAAATAAAGGCGCCCAGGAGGGCGGTGGTTCGTCTGTTGGCCTCAATATTGATTTGCCACTTGAGCAATTTTCAAACCCCTATATCGACCGCGACAAGGACATAAACTTTAATTATTTCTTTGTTCGGAAGGTTATGTTTATGAAATATTCGCAGGGCTTTATCGTCTTGCCCGGTGGTTTTGGTACTCTGGATGAACTTTTCGAAGCCCTTACCCTGATCCAGACTCAGAAGATCACTTCCTTTCCGGTTGTCTTGGTGGGCAAGCAGTTTTGGAGTGGTTTGGTGGATTGGATCCAAAAAACGGTGTTGGAGCAAGAAGGGAATATCAGTGCTGAAGACATGTTCTTGTTCGAATTGGTTGATACGGCAGAAGAAGCAGTTCAGTTTGTATCAGAATTCTACAACCACCACTTGATCCGCCCCAATTTTTAAGTCAACCTGTACAGCGCTATGATAAAACTTCTTACCAGGATCGCTTATTTTCTCTTACCTGCCTTGTTGCTGATTGGAGCCGTTACTTTGGTAGGTTCATCGCCGGAACCTGTGGGCCCGGAGGGCTTGAAACAGTTGGCTTCACACGCCACTACCATCACCCTCGATCCTCCCAATGACCTGAACTTTGCCGGTGAGATCGTGCCTTTGCATGATTTTGATGTCCAGGAGAGATTGGACAAAGAGCTGATCCGGTATATTTATTACCACAGTGCAACCATCATGAACATCAAACGGGCGGCACGCTGGAAAGAGGAAATGATCAGGATCCTGAAGCGCAACAATGTCCCGGAGGATTTTTTCTACCTATGCATAGCGGAAAGCCATCTGACCAATGCAACATCACCTGTCGGGGCCAAGGGATTCTGGCAGTTTATGCCAAGTACCGCGAAGGGTTACGGCCTTGAGATAACCGAGCAAGTTGATGAACGTTATGATCCTGTCAAGGCGACACATGCAGCTTGCAAATACATCAAAGAGGCATACCGTAAATTTGGTAACTGGACTTTGGTGGCAGCTTCTTACAACATGGGTATGGGAGGAGTTCAGAAACAACTGGACCGTCAAAAAGTGAACAATTACTATGACCTATACCTTAACCAGGAAACAGCTGCCTATGTATTCCGGATCCTGGCTATCAAGTCAGTGCTTGAAGATCCCTCAGCTTATGGTTTCAATATTCCCAGAGAACAATTGTATTCTCCGGTCCGCTACCAAACTGTCACGGTCGACACCACTATTCCCAATCTAATCGAATTCGCCCAGATACATGGGACTACGTACAAGATGCTTAAAGTGATGAATCCTTGGATGTTGAAAGACGAATTGGTGGTTGAAACCGATTCCGAAGGAAATGCGAAGAAATACAAGATCAAGATTCCCCGGGAGGCGGGTATTCCGGACAGTGCAGTCAATGAAATGCTTCCCGATCCAGTCCCGCAGGATACCAATATGGTGATCGTCTCCGACAGCCTGGTTGGTACGCCGGATACGGATTCGATAGACAGCTTTGTTCCCGATCCTGTTCCTGTTCCCGGCAAGCCTGCAAAAGATTCGCTTAAGAAAAGAAGAACTGAGAAAGAATTGAGAAAGAATTGATGGCGGAAGATCATATCCTGGTATACGGAGCGCGGCAACACAATTTGAAGAACATAGACCTTAAAATCCCCCGGGACAAACTGGTGGTGATCACAGGGGTCAGCGGGTCTGGAAAAAGCTCACTTGCATTTGATACGATCCATGCCGAAGGGCAAAGGCGCTACCTTGAGAGTTTTTCCGCTTATGCCCGCCAGTTCATTGGCGATATGAAGGCTCCGGATGTTGACAAGATCGAGGGGTTAAGCCCGGTTATTGCGATAGAACAAAAGACTACCAGCCGAAATCCCCGTTCCACAGTAGGAACAGTCACAGAGATCTACGACCTTTTTCGCCTTTTCTTTGCCAGGGCTGCAGATGCTTATTCTACAGCGACCGGCAAGCTCATGGTCCGCATGAGTGACGATGAAATCGTCAAAGCCATAGAGCGTAACTTTTTTGGGCGTAAGGTTGTCTTGTGTGCACCTTTGGTTAAAGGTCGCAAAGGACACTACAGGGAACTGTTCGAAACCCTGGGAAAGCAAGGGTACACCAAGGTCCGCATTGATGGAAAGATCAAGGAAATCAAACGGGATATGAAGGTGGACCGCTACAAGATCCACGACATTGAATTGGTGATCGACCGGATCTTGGTGGGGGGAAATTCTCAGCGCCTCAACGATTCCGTTGTCCTTGCCATGAATATGGGGGACGGTTCGATGCTCCTGGCAGACCATGAACTCCAGGAAACCCACTGGTTCAGCAGAAACCTGATGGACCCTGAATCCGGGATCTCTTATGATGAGCCGTCACCCAATACTTTTTCTTTCAATTCGCCTTATGGATATTGCCCCATTTGCAGGGGACTTGCCTTTATTTACGAAGTAAATGAGGAAAGCTTGGTCCCCGACCCCTCCAAATCGATCAACAAGGGAGCGATAGGACCTTTGGGAGAAGTGAGGGACATCTGGATGTTCAGGCAGTTGCGTAAACTCGCAAAGTATTTTGATTTCTCAATGGCCAAGCCCTGGTCAAAAATTCCGGAAAAGGCTAAGAAATTCATACTCGAAGGCCCGAATACAATTGGAGAAGAAGCAATTGCCTTCCATTATGGTGGGATCAAAGCATTTGTGAAAGATTCCTACCACAGTTCCACATCCGAGAAGGTCAAGGCCTGGGCGGAAGAATTCATGCAGATCCGTCAGTGTCCGGATTGTTGCGGTGCACGGTTGAAGCCGGAAAGCTTGTCATTCCGCTTAGGAGACAAAAACATTGCCGCCCTGTCGAAGATGGACCTGAACAGTCTGAGGGACTGGATGAAAAACCTTCCCAATATTGCTACTGAAAGGCAGTTACTGATCGGTGTGGAGGTAATGAAGGAGATCAACAAGCGGCTTGACTTTATGTTGGAGGTTGGTTTGGGGTACCTTGACCTGGACCGGCCAGCCAAGTCCCTTTCGGGAGGAGAGGCTCAGCGTATTCGTCTGGCGACCCAGATCGGCTCCATGCTGACGAATGTATTGTACATATTGGATGAACCTTCCATTGGCCTCCACCAACGTGACAATGAGCGCTTGATCGGTTCCCTGCTCCGGCTGCGGGACCTCGGTAACTCTGTGATCGTGGTCGAACACGACAAAGATATGATGCTTGCCTCCGATCACTTGATCGATTTCGGTCCCGGAGCAGGGGTACACGGCGGCCAGGTGGTAGCAGCGGGGACACCAGAGGAAGTGATCGCCAATCCATCTTCAAAAACATCCGATTACCTTAGTGGCAAGAAGGCCATTCCCCTCCCCAAGAGCCGCCGAAAGCCAGATAAGAAGAATTCATTGCGCCTTATCGGTGCGACCGGCAATAACCTGAAGTCGGTAACCCTGGATGTTCCACTCGGATTGTTCGTCTGTGTGACAGGCGTTTCCGGCTCTGGTAAATCTACCTTGGTCAATGAGACCCTGTACCGTATCCTCAACCAACATTTTTACAGGTCCCGCAAGGCTCCTATGCCTTATGAAAAGATTAAAGGGTTGGACTTGGTGACTAAGATCATCGAGATCAACCAGTCACCCATCGGGCGTACTCCGCGGTCAAATCCTGCAACCTACACTGGTGTGTTTACTTACATCCGGGAGTTTTACACGCAATTGAATGAATCCAAAATTCGTGGTTACAAACCCGGCCGCTTTAGCTTCAATGTAAAAGGCGGACGCTGTGAGGAATGCAAGGGCGCTGGGATAAGGACTATTGAGATGAATTTTTTACCTGACGTCTATGTCGAGTGTGAGGCTTGCCGGGGGTTGCGCTACAACCGGGAAACCTTGGAAGTACGGTACCGAGGAAAGTCTATCAGCGATGTCCTGAACATGACGGTCTCCCAGGCAGTAGAATTCTTTGATGCACATCCGCGGATCAAGCGGAAGTTGATCACTTTGGAAGATGTCGGGTTAGGCTATATCACCTTGGGGCAACAAGCTACCACTTTGAGTGGGGGAGAGGCCCAGCGGGTGAAGATTGCCACCGAGTTGAGCAAGCGTGATACAGGCAGCACTGTCTATATCCTGGATGAGCCAACCACCGGTTTACACTTCACGGACATTGAGATGCTGCTCAAAGTGTTGAACCGATTGGTCGACCGCGGGAATACTGTAATGGTGATCGAACACAACTTGGATGTGATCAAGGTGGCCGACTGGATCATCGATATTGGACCTGAAGGCGGAAGCGGTGGAGGAACCATCGTCGTGCAAGGGCCGCCGGAAAAAGTAGCTCGTCACAAAACCTCCCATACCGGACGCTTTCTCAAGCGGGAGTTGGAGGAGGCGAATGCAAATACGAATGCCGTGGCAATGTAAGCTATTTGTAACGGCCTCTGGGCTGGACTCATGGTAAGCACTGACAGGCTTCTTTGGTTACCCTATTCGGGTTGAACTTCAAGCCTTGCCCCTTACCGGGGCCAATTTGGCCTGGGTAGGCGGTCCATCTGTTACAGCTGTATTTTCACTATCACTTGCCAGTACATAGCAGGTTAACTTTTTGCAATCTGCTCATCAGTTGTTTGTATCCTTACCCTTAATGGTCTGTACTCCGTAGATCCCCCGGCTATATACCAGGGAATACCAGATTGTATGTGACTCTGGCTGAGTTGGTCTTTCTGCCCCGAATGGGTTGTATTTTGATTTCAACTGAGTTATACTTTTTCCCCAACTGAGTTGTACTATTGACCCCAACTGGGTTGTACTGTAGCTATACCGAGTTTGGGCTTCGGATATAACCGATATGTACTGTGCCCCCAACCGGATGGTGTTCTGCCTCCAACTGGATGGTGTTCTGCCTCCAACCGGATGGTGTTCTGCCTCCAACTGGGATGTGAGCTGACCATTACCTGGGTGATTCCGGGATACAACTAGATTGTATCTCGGACACAACCGGCGTGTACTCCTGACCATTACCGGGGTGTACTCCAAAACCAGTCTGATTGTACACTGAACAGAACCAAAATGGACTTCAGAAACAGGCAGGTTGTATTCTTAGTCATAATCAAGTTATACTGTGACCCCAGTCAGATGTGCTGCGGGGGCCAGCCGGGCTGTATTCTGTCTCCAACCAGGAGGTGTTCTGTACACAACTGATTTACACTTCTAACCCCAACCGGGTTGTGTACGGAGCACAACCGGGATGTCTCCGGGTCCTTAGCGATAGGGCTCCGAATCGATTTTTCCTGCCTTTTATAGCCATTTTTTGTATGAATAACAAATAAATAATGGGACTACATTTTCCTATTTCATTCATAATTCCTAGATTTACGTCCGTCCTTAATGAGCTAATTTATATTAGTTTTCTCTCGTCACCCCTTAACCACAGAATGGATATGAGACCGGCAAGCACTTTTATCTCCCTGCGATTGCTTTTGTTGCTGAGCCTGGTAATGGAAGGTGTAGTGGGCGGACCTTCCGTCCTCCCCGCTCAGAACACTACGGTTCTCTCCCCCCTGGTCTGGCTTCGTGCCGGTGAGTATGACGCCTCCAGTGGTTTGTGGGAGGACCTCAGCGGCACGGGCCATGATGGACAAGCCGGTCCTCAAGCTGAGTTTGAAAATGCCCTGGTCAACTACAATCCTGCCCTGACATTCGGAGGGCCAGGCGACACTTTGACTGCCAGTCTAAACCTTGACCGGTCAAATGAGCTGACGGTAGTGAGCGTCCACCATGCAGCAGAGGGTGAAGAGTCTGGTCTCTGGCAATGCGGGATCAGTGATGTTGGCGATGTTTCCATGACCACTCGCAGGTCCCTTGGCCTAGTCGGGGTGACCAAATACGCTGAAGGGAACATGGAAATGCCTGTGATCAATGTGGTCCCACATTCCTGGAAGAAGGAAAACAACGGTGCCCGTTATTCGGCCGACCTTGTTTTGGGCAGGGCAGATGGAGCGACCCCTTACGGTGGAGATTTTGCCGAGGTACTTATCTTCGACCACAGTCTTGAAGAGGAAGAAGCACAGCAAGTCTACAGCTACCTCTCCCTGAAATACGGCACAACGTACCTGTATTCGAACTACACAAGTCCCGAGGGAAATATCCTCTGGGACTATGCAATGGACAGTTTGTACAGCTACGCTGTAGCGGGGCTCGGCAAGGCGAGCGGCTACGGCCTTGACCAGAAGCAGTCCTGGTGTACTACCGAGGAGAAATTCCTGGAACTGGGCGCCGGAGAGATCGCCCCTTCCAATGCTGAGAACAGCTATTCCCTCCCTGAGGGTCATTATTTGATCTGGGGCAGCACTGCCGGGCCAGTAGCTTTGGAGCCTGACCCTGAGTCCGACTATC
>JBFGVE010000019.1:0-30680 GCA_041565275.1 Bacteroidia bacterium | reverse complement strand
CCTCGCTGCCTCCGGACAGGTATTTCTTCTTCCAGTACCCCACTGTAGAGGAGGACAGGTTGTACTTGCGGCAGGTCTCCATGAAGCCCTCCCGTTCACATTCCCGAAGGATACTCAGCTTCTGCTCCGAATCGAATTTTCGCTTCTTTTTGCTCATTGTTCCTGAATTTATTGTGACGAATTTAATTTCGATAATCAGTCCAGCTTTTCAAGGGGCTAAGACAGGCCACAGATCCCTGAACTCACTGTGGGGAATCCGGTATGGGTAATTATCCAGGCAGCCAAGGACCATTGCTTTCATTTAGCGACACCAAGCATGAAAGAATTATCACCCAGCATAAAAGCATCATGCTTAAGTACGGAACATATCTTTCAACTTAACCTCCTTGCGGTTGACGATCAATCCGAACAGCACCGCTGTAAAGAAACTGAAGAGGGCATAGACAGAAGCTGGAACAGCCAGCCTTGGGTCTCCCAAGAGATTGCCGCTTGTCGCTACTGCAATTGCCAATCCTGAATTCTGCAAGCCGACCTCCAACCCAATTGTTAGACGTTTGGGGCCATCCAGACCCAGTCCTCCAGCAATCCACAATCCGCCAAGCATGGCGATTATGTTCATGGCAAGGGCCCAGGGTAAGACCAGCAAATACTCTTGAGTGGTGATCACAATCCCTTCTTTTTTCTCCAAAAATATAGCGGATAACATACCTATTGCCAGCATAATAGGCATCAATACCTTTAGTGGAGCTTGCAATCTTAACACAAACTTATGAAAGCGGTAGCGCACGAAGACTCCCAGCACCACTGGTATCACCGTAATGATCAGAATGTTCAATACTGTTGCCCAGAATGGCATCACCAAGGAAGTGGTCTTACCGATGAAGATGGAAAGGGCGATGTTGACAATGATCGGGATGGTAAAAATTACGAGAAAGCTATTGATGGAGGTCATAGAGACCGAAAGGGCGAGGTCTCCCTTCAAAAGGTAAGATAGCAAATTGGAGACGGCTCCTCCCGGGCAGGCAGATATCAGGACAAGCCCAACCTGGAATTCGGCTGGCAGGCCGCTAACCGCAGCCAAACCCACCACCATCGCAGGTAGCAGAACCATCTGACAGATCAATCCCACTATAACTGCCTTCGGTTGCAAAACGATGTTCCGAAAGTCCCTCCCTGTCAGTGAAGTTCCCATTCCAAACATGATCAGCGCGAGTACACCGGGCAGGAAATAAGTAGAAAAAAAGGTAGTTTCAATCATTTTGCGGAGGTAAGTATATACTGCTATACAGGTCCGGGTCTGCCCTGACCTTTGTGTCCGACCTTCCGAACATAAAATACAAAGCCATTCTTTTCCTCGATCTTTTGAAAAGTATTGAACCAGACTTTTTCAAATTGCTCAGTGGACCGGTCGATCCTGGTCACCAAATACACTGGCTTGTCTATCTTTCCCCTTACCAGCCAATCTCCCCGCTTCTCGGGCGGGATCTCAGGATGGGGAAATGGCTTTACCTGACCATAGAAATAGTGGGCATAGGACTTATATCCTTCCACCATCAAGTATACATCTTCATCTGCCTTCTCCTTAAAGAATTCAATGGCCGTCATTTGGGTGTACCCAGCAATTTTCGGTGCAATCATCGCATTGATACCATTCATGTAGACTGGAGTTGCGAGTACTTGGATCAAAAGGAAGGTCCGGTAACGCTTCCTGGCCAGGAACCATGCATTGACAATCAGTACAGCAGCATAAAAGGATGCAGGCAAAAATTCCCATCCTGTCCAGTTAACCTCAGCGGCAAAGTTAGCCTTCGCAAAGGGGTCTTTGATCTGCTCTGACAACCAGTCCAAATTGGAGGTCAGGATATTGACAGATCCGACCCCTGCTGCAAAGACCAGAAAACCAATGCCGTAGAGGATCCAGTTGTCCCACTTCATCTTCCGTTTCTCTCCGGTCAGCATGGTCATATAAGCAGCGGCCAGGAATGCACCCGGATAATAGAGGAGACTGCTGTAGTGGACAATCTTGGTTTCAACGACAGTGAACAGCACCAGTACCACCCAAAACCAAATCAGCATAAATCGCTTGAGCATCTTCTCTCGGTAGTCGTCAGGTTTTAAACCCATCCCACGGAAAGCAAACACGCTCAAAGGGAAACAACCCACAGCAAAGATCAACAGGTGAAAATAAGCTGGTTGTTCATGTCCGGCTACCGGGTGGGCAAACAGTTCTACCTGGTAAGCAATAAATCTGTTGATCAATTCTAATCCATTCTCCGTAAATATCACTATGCTTCCAAACCAACTCATGATCACAAGCACATAGACCACTAGGAATTTCAGCAAAGGCCAACCGGGAAAATGCCTGCGGGAATAGAGCAATTTAAATACAAGGTAGATCAGTGCGACCACAAGAACGGCCACAGGTCCTTTGGTAAGGGTGGCCAGCCCAGCCCAATAGCCAGCCAGCCAGGGAGCCGATTGAACCACAGAAGGATGGTCTTTGGTGGCATACTCGATCTCATACTTGATAATGTGGATCAGGGAGAGAAAGATGAAAAAATTAAAGGTAGGATCAATGATCCCAGACTTGAAGTATAGGTGAGGGAGAATACCAACGAAGTAGAATCCGGCGACGAACCTTCCAAATACCCTGCCCTGAAGCCTGGTCCCATAGTAGTATAGTGCCAGGAGGGTAAATATGCCTATGATCGCGTTGGGAAAACGGGCGCCAAACTCGTTGATGCCGAAGGTCTTCATGGACAATACCTGCAACCAGAAAAAAAGAGGGGGCTTTTCCCAAAAAGGTTCGAAATTGATCTGGACTTGGAAATAATTTCCGGTGACCATCATTTCCCTGGCCGATTCTGCAAAATTGATCTCATCCCAATCAAATAGCGGGGCAGCTCCCAGGTATGGGATAAAAGCGACCAGGCCCAATCCCACCAGGAAAAGCATATCGATTGCACTGATGGACCTGGAACCAGACAAATCAGTAATCTAAATGAATGTATACCGGAAAATGATCGCTGTACCCGTTCGGGTATATATCCCTCTTCTTGTAGATCAGAGCACAAAGGAAAATGACCAGTGACCGGTATTTCATAAATCGATCGTTACTTTCTGAATGACTTAGAGTAAGTGATCAGCAAGTCAACTTCGGTATCCCCTATTCCTTCCACAGCAGGCATAAGCCCCTTGCCATTGCGGATCATGTCTCCAATCTCTTCATCTGAAAGTACAGATTCAGATAAGTCTTTTGCTCCCTGAAATCCAAAGGCGCCATCATCTCCATGACAGGTATTACAGTCATATTTATAGTAGAGTGATTTGCCAATCCTTAGGTCCCGCTCCTCTATGGTCTCGTTTCCTCCTGTTTCCCTACTGCCGTTTCGTCCGGCAATCACTTGCTCAATTTCATCGTCCGAAGCCAGGCCGTCCGGTTGAGTTAATAAAAAACTCGGCTTTACATAAGTCAGGGCCATGATCCCCAGCAACAATACCAGCGAACCTAGCCCCATAGGTGCATTCTTTTTCCTGCTACCGGCAATCCCAAGGAACATGGCAATGAAAACCAACACCAACTTGAACCAATAGAGTGGCTGGCTACCACCGGGGGCATTAAGCATCAGGTAGATCCCAGTGATAAGTGTAAAGGTGCCCAAAACCATATGAGAGATCTTTAACCACTTAGGGGAGCCTTTTCTCTTGTTCTTGTTGAGGAAAATAAAGACCACGCTGATCAACATGGCAATGATCAACAGCCCTACAAAAGTGGTATGGCTGTGCTTCATTGCTACATCAAGAGTTTTCTGTTCCATGTCAGTAATATTATCTTTTTTGAGACCTTCAGGCAAAGGGCAGTGCTTTTAAGTTCTAGCTTGCCAGTACGCTGATCAGGTCATATTTTGTGATGATCCCCAACTTAGATGCATCTTCACCTTGAACCATAACGGCGGGAACATCCCGGTTGATCATCTTGGATATCACATCGATACGGGTGGTGGGCAATACAAACGGCAACGGATCGCTCATGGCAATCGAAACGGGTGAATCCTTCAGCCCCGGGTCGTCCAAGATAGTATTCAGGATCCTGCTTTCGTTGATAGACCCAATTACAGTGCCGTCTTCCATCACTGGAATTTGGGTGATATTGTTATCCCGCATGAGCTTGATCACTTCACTCAGGGTGTGTGTAGCTGAAACTGTAATTAATGATATGTTCTTGTCTTTCATGCCAAGGATCTCATTAGCGGTCAGCATATTCCCTTTTTCGAGGAAGTGGTGGCTGCTCATCCAATCGTCGTTGTACACTTTACCCAAGTAACGGGTACCGTGGTCCGGGAGAATGACAACCATAACATCGTCCGCACCGAGGTGAGCGCGGGCCCACTCCAGCGCTCCGTGAACAGCGGACCCACAAGACCAGCCACAAAACAATCCTTCGAGGCGGGACAACTTACGCGCCATCGTAGCACCGTCTTTGTCCGTTACTTTGACAATATAGTCCACAAGGTCCATATCCAGGTTTTTGGGAACTATATCTTCACCAATGCCCTCAGTCAAATAGCTGTAAATTTCATTCTCGTCAAACTCTCCGGTCTCTTTCAATTTCTTGAAAACAGAACCATAGGTATCTATTCCGATGGTGACAATGTCAGGGTTTTGCTCTTTGAGGTATTTGGAACACCCCGTAATTGTCCCACAGGTTCCCATTCCAGCTACGAAGTGGGTAATTTTTCCTTCTGTTTGCTTCCAGATCTCGGGAGCTGTCGACACATAATGCGTCTCCCTGTTGGAGAGGTTATCGTATTGATTAGGATAAAAGGAATTGGGAATTTCTTTTGCAAGGCGAGACGCCACGGAATAATATGACCGGGGGTCATCGGGAGCGACTGCAGTTGGTGTAACGATCACTTCTGCCCCCATTGCGCGGAGAATGTCCATCTTTTCTTTGGACTGCTTATCCGGAAGGGTAAAAATGCAACGGTAACCTTTGACCGCAGCAGCAATCGCCAGGCCCATACCCGTGTTACCGGAGGTTCCTTCAATTATAGTCCCACCTGGCCTGAGCAAACCCGACCGCTCGGCATCTTCGATCATTTTCAAACCAATACGGTCCTTGATAGAGTTACCCGGGTTGAAGTATTCGACCTTTGCCAACACGGTCCCCTTAATATGAGAAGCAACATTGTTGAGGCGAACCAGGGGCGTGTTGCCCATCGTTTCAAGTATATTATTTAACCACATAGATGTCTCGAAATATCGGGTGAAGTTAGCAATTATTCACTCTCATTCCACCCTCAGAGTGAACAAATGGATTATACGAGGCAGGAGCTTACAGCCCTTGCAGTGTGGATATGATACCGGGTGCCTATGCAAAAAGCCGTTCGGCTAAGAACGGCTTTGAGCGAGAGACGAGATTCGAACTCGCGACCCCAACCTTGGCAAGGTTGTGCTCTACCAACTGAGCTACTCTCGCGAACGGATGTCAAAGGTAATAAGATTTTCTGAGCTGTCAAGAGGGTTTTGATAATTTTATACAGGAGGTTCTGGCTATGGTTTTGGCTTCCCCTTCAAATATCCAGTACCGATCATCCACACTGGAGCAGCTCCCCCTGGATTTTGCGCTTCAACCTCCCCTTCTGGCTTTCCACACCTTGCACTTCGAACAAATCCAAATAATTCGGTGAGCGTCATCCCTGGGTCTAGTGATTTAACCGCGCACTCTTGATCTCCGACCGCCAGGTTCCTCACCCGAAGTGTCTTCGCTTGCCGGTCCTTTCCATCTCCTTTCTCAAACTTGTAATCCAATTGCTTGACAGGCTTTCCCTGCTCAAATAGCACACTTTTACGGGGATGTAACTCATTCTGCAACTCCATTACCGCTCCGATATCAGTCACAGAAGAGATTTTTTTACCACTGTCGACCGGCATGAAGTAATAGTGGCGTTTGTCCTGATCCCAATAAGTGAAAAATCCTGGAATACGCTTGGGATCCTGGTGAAGGTGGTCTTTGGCAAAATAGTCAAGAAAATAGATGACTACCCCACCGGTATAAAAGGGATACACTTCCAGGTTGGTAATGCCATGTCCACTGCTGTCGACCAGTGAAATAAAATCAGGACTTCCGTCTTCACGCTCGTGGTAAAAGGCATACCGCGAATTGTCACCAGGTTTGTCGGTATCTACACACATATTGCGAAGGTCCCAGCCTGATCCCAGGAACAGCCGTGATCCCGCTTTTGGACGGACCGCCCTGGGCTCGTTCACCGCGACTTCCTTCAGCAAAGCAGACAATTTTACTTCAGGGACCTCCCGGGAAACTTTTCTCCAGTTCTTTCCTGAACCTCCTACCAACCAAGTTGTTGCTGAATCGCGCTTGTTCACTCTCACCTCTCGCTTACCTTCCAGTATCGTGTGGGCATATTCCGGACCATCCACCCACAGGGGATATGCTTTGTTGGTCAACACAGGTAGGATCTTCACCTTGCCTCCCCCGCACCTGTTGTCATTAATGTAATCGATCATTTCCTGGTATACCATGTTTTCATCCAAGTATTCAAGGCCACATCGGCGCCCATACCTGAAATCATATAATTCTTCAAACTGAATGGTATCCGAATACTTGATCTTAGAGCGGGTCAGTACCTGCAAGTGGTCAAGAGTGATTTTGTGGTCGGGGTGGAGTTCTTTGGTAAGTAACATGATGGCCCCGCAATCCTCCAGGGTTTTCATCTGGTCCTGCTGGGGGTGTGGTTGAAAATATACTGCCCCTTCCCCGTCAAAGTCATTGGTGAAAAATCCTGGAATTACTTTGCGCTTGCTGTGGGTGACATCGTTGCCAAAGTAATGGAAGAAATAGATGACCATGTTGTTGTAAAAGAAGGGAAATACCTCGGCATTGTTAAGGCCAATGGAATCATAGATGGCCACAGCAGCCGGCTGGTCATCGTTCCCGCGCCGGTAGAGCGCATAGCGCTGCGGTTTGTCGAACAATTCCATTGAGGGCACAAAATAGTGAAAGTCAAAACCCAGGAATTTAACGACAGAGTCGGACGGGGAAATGGGCTTTACCAGAGGGAGGAATTCAGCCGCTTTGGTAAATAGTTCCTTTAACTTGAGAGGTGGTACATCTTCCCGGCGGCGAGCGTTCTTGATCCGGTTTTCAGGAACAGTCCGGGCTGTCATGGAGACATTCCATTTCAGGGAATCCGGGAAAGCATTGGATCGGTTCTGTTGGTAGGCAGATTGACCAACCGAAGTCTCTTTTGTTGCTTCTTCCTTACCGGAACAGCCTGCAGAAAACAAACCCAAACTCAAGCCTATGAAAACAGCGATTCGGAAGTGTATACCCATGGTAATTCCTTGAATGTATGATGGGAATTTACGAAAATTTCCCAGATTATTTGCTCAGTGATTATTTGCTCAGTCCAGCAAAGCCCGCTTGATCTCCTGCAACTTCAGCAATGCCTCCACTGGCGTCATCCGGTCAATGTCACATTCTGCCAGGATATTTCTGATCGCAACAGTATGGGAGTCTTTCAACTCAAACATATTGAGCTGAACATCTGCCTTGGGAGCAAACTTGATGCTTTGTGCTGTCTCCTGGTCACGCATCCGGTTTTGCTCAAACTGAACAAGTAATTCCTTGGCCCGGCTCACAATACTTTCGGGCATTCCTGCCATCTGAGCTACATTGATCCCAAAACTATGCTCCGATCCACCAGGCTCCAACTTCCTCATAAAAATGATCTTACCGTTCATCTCCCGAACCGAAACATTGAAGTTCTTTACCCTTGGCATTCGAGCTGCAATCTCATTCAGTTCATGGTAGTGGGTTGCAAAGAGGGTTTTGGCTGCGGTGCGCTTGTGTTCGTGCAAGTACTCTACGAGGGCCCAGGCGATCGAGACCCCGTCATAGGTACTGGTCCCTCGACCTATTTCATCGAGCAGGATCAGGCTCTTGGGTGTTGCATTGTTTACGATCCGGGCAGTCTCGTTCATTTCGACCATAAAAGTCGATTCTCCGCTGGAGATGTTGTCACTGGCTCCCACCCTGGTAAAGATCTTATCAACAACACCCACCTTAGCGGTATCTGCCGGAACGTATGAACCCAATTGAGCCATCAGTACGATCAATGCCGTCTGACGAAGGAACGCAGACTTTCCCGCCATATTGGGACCTGTAATGATAATCACCTGCTGCCCTTGGTTGTCGAGGTAGACATCATTGGGAATGTAGGGTTCTCCGGGGGGCAAGGTCTGTTCGATCACCGGGTGACGGCCAGATCTGATCTCCAGGACGTCACCGTCAAGTACCTCTGGTTTACAGTATCTTTTTCCTTTGGCAGTCCGGGAAAAACTGAGAAGGATGTCAGTTTCAGCTACCAGGTATGCATTGCGCTGAATGGATTGAAGGTCTTCCTGGAGATTGTCCAACAATACCTGGTACAGTCCTGTTTCTAAGTCAATGATCCGCTCTTCTGCACTCAGAATCTTGTCTTCGTGTTCCTTCAGTTCCTGGGTAATGTAGCGTTCAGCGTTCGTCAGTGTCTGCTTACGCGTCCAGTCATCCGGAGCCTTGTCTTTGTGAGCATTGGTGACTTCCAGGTAATAACCAAATACTTTGTTGAAACCTATTTTCAAGGAAGTGATCCCAGTCCGTTCTGACTCTCGCCGTTGCATAGCCAGGAGGAGATCTTTGGAGTTATTTGATAGATCACGCAACTCATCCAATTCCGCACTGACGCCACGGCGGATCACTTCTCCCGTATTCAGGTTGTTGCCGGGTTCATCTTCCAGGTAGTGGTCCAGTACGGAAAGGGTACCGTAGATATCGGCAAAATTAGCTACTTTCTGGTTCAGTAGATCATCTCCAAATCCTGCCAAAGCTTCTTTCAAAGGATCGATCAAACGCAAAGAATTCCGCATGAACATTGCTTCGCGGGGAGACATCCTCCGTGTTGCCAGCTTAGAAACCAGCCTCTCCAGATCACTCATTTTTCCGAGTATTTCCTCTACCCCGGACATTCCTTCCGGGTTGCGTATAAAGGCTTCCACCGTCTCCAGGCGCTGGTGAACGGACTTGACATCCTTCAAGGGAAAGAGTACCCAACGCCGGAGTAACCGGGCTCCCATAGAAGTCTGAGTTTCGTCAATAATATCGATCAGAGACTTACCATCCGGGTGGTTGGCATGGACCAACTCCAGGTTGCGCACGGTAAAAGGATCAAGCCAGACGTATTGGGAATCGTTGAAAAGGGTAAGAGCAGATACATGGCCAATCTCCTTTTGTTGGTTTTCATCCAGGTAATGAAGAATCGCTCCAGCTGCTATGACCCCTTCTGCCTCTTTTTCCAAACCAAATCCTTTGAGCGACTTAATGCCAAAATGGTTGAGTAGTTTTTCCTTGGCATAAGCAATATCAAATATCCAGTCTTCCAATCGGCTGGTGTAGAATTTGTCGCCGATTTTCTCGCGAAATTGACGCAGGTCCTTACGAGGCACAAGCACCTCTGCTGGTTTTAAGGTATTAACCAGGTTATCAACTTTTTCAATAGTCCCTGAATAGCAGAAATATTCCCCGGTACTTACTTCAATAAATGCTGCCCCCAGGACCTCCCCTTCAAAATGGACTGCCGCAAGGTAATTCGACTCTTTCTGCTCAAGGATCTTTTCAGAGATGGCAACACCAGGAGTCACCAACTCGGTTACGCCACGTTTAACGATCCCTTTTGCTTGTTTAGGGTCTTCGAGTTGGTCACAAACCGCAACCCTACGTCCGGCCCGCACCAGTTTGGGCAAGTAAGTATCCAATGAATGATGTGGAAATCCTGCCAATTCGATCTTTCCCGGTCCATTGTTGCGAAACGTCTGCACAATACCGAGAATGCGGGCAACCTCAATGGCATCTTCACCAAAAGTTTCATAAAAGTCTCCTACCCGAAACAGGAGAATAGTCCCGGGGTGCTTGGCTTTGATGGTATTGTACTGCCTCATCAATGGGGTTTCCCCTGAATTCTTCCCATTACCGGATTTCGATCTCGATCTCGCCATTTTGGAGTTGCAGCTTGGAATTATTGGAGTTGCAGCTTGGAATTAATAGCTAACGAAGAGCAAAAATCAGGATTTATCCGAGTGGTAGTTTCATGGAATTGTCCACATTGCCTGGAAAACAGAACTGGTGAATAAAGACTTTTGTGAGTCATGGATCTCAATCGGGCATTTTGGTGGGCAATGTTGACCTGGTAATCAACTTACAATCTATTTGATATTTCCAACAGGGGAACCAATTTTTGCAGTATGCGGAAACTCAAATTAGACGAACTGGGGCGGAAATCAGTCGCTGAATACAAGAGATCTGAAAAGCATTCCATCACAATCGTATTGGACAATATCAGATCCAAAGCCAATGTCGGCGCCATCTTCAGGAACTCAGATGCTTATCTGGTCGAGAAGGTCTATCTCTGTGGCTACACTCCTGCCCCACCCGACCGTGAGATCTCTAAAGTTTCCCTGGGTTCGGAATTGTCCTTAGATTGGGAAAAACAAGAAGACATCCTAGAAGTAGTGCGCAGCTTGAAGGCCGATGGGTATACCATTGCTAGCCTGGAACAGGCTGAAGACAACACACTTCTGAACACATACAAGTGGAAAAATGGAGAAAAACTGGCCTTGATACTGGGCAATGAAGTCCTAGGCGTTAACCAGGCAGTAGTGGATGAAAGCGATGTATGCCTGGAAATCCCTATGTATGGTACAAAGCACAGTTTTAACGTCTCTGTATCTGCCGGAATTGCCCTGTATGCATTGGTTTCCGGGTGATATTTGGCAAGAGGAGGACAGCACAAAAAAACCGTTCCTTGAGTGTCAGGAACGGTTAGGAGAGTTCTAAACTATATTTTAAGCCGATTGAGCCTGGTCACCCAGATCGGCGATACCAATGACAGCATTTTTTCGGTCATTTCGAATAGCATCGATAATCCCATTGCAAATTTCATTATTGGTTAGATCCCGGGGCTGGCTCTTGTTGTCCAACTGGCTTTCCAACATGATGGTCCGGTAAAGAATCCGCTGTGTTCGCTCAAATGGATTTGAAAAGAAATGCTCATTGGGCAAATGATCTGCATTTTGTGTGCTGAGCACCTGGAAGTACCGACATACCGGAGATGTCTGGTTAAGTACTTTGGCCAGAGCTTCCGCACCACTGACAGCATAAGTTCTCATCCAATTGACAACTAAAATGATGGGGCCATATGAATGGATTGCGTTGAACAGAACTGCTCTCAGTTTATCTGTTTGGTTATAGTCTACATTGACAGGATTGATGCGACCCTGAAGGTCACCTGCTTCCTGAACCAGATCAGTGAGCCTTTCGGCGTCCCGGGCGATAACACTAACTGTATTGTTATGCCGGGCAAGGAACAACGAAACCTCCTTGAGGGTTCCGGTTCCTCCTACAACTAAGACGTGTGCCATGTGATTATAGTCCTCCAGTTATTGTACTTATGGATATTTTACGCTAAAACAAAGAACGCGTGTAAATCAGTTTCAGGAATGGGTGTTATGACAGAGGTCTGCCATCTCAAAGGGATGGTACCCTACGAACTAACTTGAATTTACTACGCGACGGCAATTGATTTAGTTACAGCTTGACATTAATAATATAGTTACGATGCAGTGGAAAAACAAATGATATTATTCACCGAATGATGACGGTGTCCCGGATGACGGCTGCTGTCCCGAAGAAACCCAGTCCTTCGTTGTCCCAATTTGTGATAAGATTTGCAGGAGGTGACCCAAAAGGTCCTCCTCCTCCATTTAATTGCTGAAAATAGGTGAGCAAGAAGTCATAAGTAATATTTGAAATAGACCGTATCTCAACGACTACAGTATCTCCAACCGTATGTGGATAAGGATATACAAACAGAGACTGCTGACCGTCTACAAGTCGGTCGTCTGTAAAGAAAACATCATCAGGACCATTGAACAGCGAATCGTTCCTGTAAATTCGAAACTGGTAATAATCACCTATTCCAACCGGTTCGTTGGCGCTCACCAGAATGTAGTGTCCTTTTCCGAACGGAAGGGTGTCGCTGTAAAAGGGAATTGCGAAATTAAACGGGTTGATGCGGGGAAGGTAATTTTCAGCAGTATACATTTTTCCTTCGACCCAGGCTTCCAAGGTATAGTTATGTTCTCTTTGGCCTTGTAAATGACCAGAAAAATAGTGACCCGGCCATTCTTCTACCAACGTATCCACCCCTCCCATATCATCTTTCAATACCATGACCGCGTTGGAAATGAATATATCCTCTTGTGTGCCGAAAAAAGAACTGCTTTGTCGAACTTTAAACTCGTAAGGACCAGGCAAGTCATCTACCCAGCCTTCGATGACAATCCGGGGTTCTCCTTCTTCGAGGTTAAGGTCGACCTCCTGCTCACAAGATGTTACCCATAGCAGTGGGATTAGGAAACCAAGGATGTAGGATAGGTGCTTCATGTTTAAAACTTAAAGTTCCAGGTTACAGATGGTATCCAGCGAAAGAGGTACAATTTGTATGCTTTTCGCTCAGATACGGTCTCTGTTTCTCCACTTGGCAAAACGACTTCTTTTTTTTCTTCTCTGAAATCAAAAGAGAAGGCATTGCGGCGGCCGTAAGCATTGTACACGGAGAAATTCCAACTGTTTTCAAATCTCTTCTTGTCTTTCTTTTCCTGGGGCTTGGCATCGATGGTCGCGCTTAGGTCAAGCCGGTGGTATGCTGGCATTCTTGAACTGTTCCGGTCACCGTACAGGGGTGCCAAATTGTCCCCAATGATATACGCTCCGATTGGAAAGGTAACAGGAGACCCGGATGCAAAGACCCAGGTTCCGGCGAGGTTCCACCGCGGGAAAGCTTGAAAAGAGGCCACCAACGAGACATCATGCCGCCGGTCTTGGTTGGCATTGTACCACTCGCCCTGGTTAATCCCATCAATACGTCTCCGGGTGCGGCTCAGGGTATATCCCAACCATCCTGTAAATCTGCCCTGCGCCTTTTTCAATAGGAATTCAGCGCCGTATGAGGATCCTTCCCCAGTAAGTATCTCAGTTTCCAATGTATTGTTCAAAAACAACTCTGCACCATTCTTAAAATCGATCTGGTTAAGCATATCCTTGTAATAGACCTCGATGGAGGCTTCCAACTGATTGTCAAGGAAGTTGTGAAAGTATCCCACCGCTACCTGATCAGCGATTTGAGGTTTGATATGGCGACTGCTGGGAACCCAAATATCCCAAGGGAAAGATGCAGTTGAATTCCCAAGCAAATGAATATATTGCCGGGTACGCATGAACGAACCCTTGATTGAACTTCTTTCATCAAGGGTAAACCGAGCTCCAATCCGAGGCTCCAGACCTCCATAATGCTGTATTAATTCTCCCCGATCATAGAAAATGCTATCAAGTATCTCAGAAAAATCAGTGTTATAACCATATTCCTCACCCGGACCAATCTGGTTGAAAAAGGAGTAACGTAGGCCGTATCCCATTGAGAATCGGTTGGAAATCTTGTGCTCTCCCTGGATATATCCCGCTCCTTCCAATGCGTAGTCAGGATCTGCCGAAACTTCTCGAAGGAAAGTATTCTCTTGTGGGATAAATAAACCGGGGTTAAAGCGGTGTAGGACCACTTCTCCTCCAAATTTCAATTGGAGCTTGGGGGTAGCAAACCATGTCATGTCCTCCCGGAGGCCATAGTCCCGTATCCCGGAACTGTAAAAAAAGCTCTCTCCAGAAAAGGTATTGGCATCAAAACCGTAATTAAAGTCACTCAGAAGCAGAGTAGTATTCGAAAACAATCTACTGCTGAACAGGTGGTTCCACCGTAAAGAAGCGGTACCATTGCCCCAATCATTGGAGAACAGATTTCTGAATTTGAAAATATCCTTTCCAAAATATCCGGATAAGAATAGCCGGTCTTTGTCCGAGATACGCCAATTGGCTTTGGCGTTAAGATCGTAAAAATAGAGTCGGGTGGTATTTATGGATTCGTTGGGTGAAAGACGCAGAAAGAGATCTCCATAAGTGCGGCGTCCGGATACGATAAACGAAGCCTTCTCTTGAACGATGGGACCCTCTAAAGTGAGCCGGCTAGAGATCAAACCAATCCCTCCGGTAGCATGGAATTCTTTGTTGTTTCCTTCCTTCATCTTCAGGTCGAGGACTGACGAAAGACGGGTGCCGAATTGAGCGGGGATACCTCCCTTGTACAAAGTATATTCATCCCTGAGGGCGTCGGAGTTGAATACAGAAAAGAATCCAAGTAAGTGAGAAGCATTGTACACCGTAGACTCGTCGAGTAAGATCAAATTTTGATTGGACTGACCGCCACGCACGTAATAACCTGTGATCCCTTCTCCTACACCCTGAACACCGGGTAACAGTTGGATGGAGCGGATCACATCTACTTCTCCCATAAAAGCCGGAAGTCGTTTTATAGTTTTGAGGCTCAGCCTTTCTGTACTCATTTCAAGGCTTTTCACGTTCCCATCAGATGACTGGTCGGTAATCCGAACCTCTTCTACCTGAACTCCTTCAGGAGACAATTTGAAGATCTGTTGCGTATTTTCATTCAATTTTATGACAATGGTATCTGTACGATAACCCAATGATTGTGCGATAACCTGGTACTCACCGGCAGGTATCCGCAGAGAAAAAAACCCATATTCATTGGATAGTGCTCCCGATCCGATAGCGGGCACTGCTACCATTGCGCCTATCATGTCTTCCCCAGTTTGGGCATCCCTTACGTAACCGGACAAGGTGTATTTGTTTTGGCCCCACAGGCTACCTGACACCATTAGGCCGAAAAGTAAAAGCAATATGTTATTGAAAAGGACATTCATATACTCAAATGAGGTTCTCAGACACTCCCTAGATAATGACAAATCAATGCATGGATAGTTTTGATAACGACAGTAAATCAATAAATGACCATAGATAGATAGCTTTTTTGACCGCTCTGGTTCATTTCTACCAAATAGAACCCAGCAGGTAAATCGAGGTCGAATTGGAATAGTTCTGTGGGAAATACATCTCGACCGTCTGCCAGGTCCTTCGGTCGGCCCGAGCATTGATGCATAAGTTTTCCGCTCATCTCGTGAATACGAATTGAAACTTCACCCATTGCCTGAGTCTTTCGGATACTGAACTGTCCCCAGTTAGGATTTGGGAAAATTTCAAAACCGGACGGTACAGGGCTTTGGGTACCTAAGAGCCGGTCCTTATCGATCTTCAATAAGCCTGAAGAAGGTGCCCCGACCCAGAGATTACCGGAAACGGGATCATAGATGGTGCTGGATAAGTCGTCGTAAGGAATATCGCTATTGGTGCTTTTCCAACTGGCCCAGTCACTTCGGTTGTAGTACAAGAGCCCTTGCCCCAGACTTGCCATCCAGAGGTCTTCGTTCTGATCCAAGGTAATTTCTACGATGGTATTGGCTGGATTGGGTGAGTTAAAAGGACTGTAACTAAACCAGACGAGGTTCCGGTAAAGCCCCAGCCCTCCGGCTGGCATGGCGACCCACAAATCTCTGTTGGAATCTTCAATGATGTCAATAATGGAGTTGTCAGGAATACCTGAGTTGGACAAGGTCTGGGCAGTAAAAGTAGTATCAGTGACATATAGGAGGCCGCCGTTGATGGTCCCGACCCAAGCAGTATCCTCTCCTACCGGAAGGATACTGGCAATATGATCCGACTCCAGGCCAGACCCAACAAAATCATTCACCGAGTTGGAAACCAATGGGGAGTTGAAATCATCGTAAACAGTCACGGCAAATTGGCCACGCAAGGACAGAGCAGAACACGAAAATAATGCCAGAATAGTACAGATCTTCGTGAAAAACATGAATTTTGCCTCAGTCTTGTGCTTTAGCATCAGGTTTGTGCTTCAATATTAGTGGTAAACAATCTTAGTGATAAACCGATTTTCATCGGCCTGAATTTCAAGTAGATACACGCCATGGCTAAAGTCTCTCATATTGAATTTGCCAGTGAATTGTCCGGTTACCTTCCCCAAATTTTCGGTCTTCACTATTTTGCCGGTCACATCCCGGAGGATGACAGTTATGTTGTGACCATTTAACAGTTCAAAACTGAGGTTGTATGATCCTGTGTGCGGATTTGGGAAGACATATGGTTGCTGGGGAAGGCCATCATCCAGAACAGGAAAAAATGGAGTTACGGTAACCGCCCGGGCGGTGGAGTTAGCACATCCATTGGAATCAGTATAGGTATAAGTTACATTGTAAGGACCACCTATTCCGGCCAAAGAGGGGTCAAACACATTTCCAATGATTCCGGGACCTGAGAAGGTTCCGCCAAGTGGGCTTCCCTCCAAGTTTACGGGAGGATCAAGCGTGGTATAGTTAGCATCCAGACCAGTGTAACTAACCGTTGGAACTGAAAAAATAGTCCCTGTAGCCACAGTACGAGGGGTCGTGCAGATCAGGTCGTCGGTCTTGATCTCCCAATCGTAATAGAAGTAATAGTACTGTGCACCAGCGGAAGAACCTGTAATGGTTGCAATATCACTCATAGTATAGGGATAATTGACTCCATCGTTGTTGCGGTAAAGACCAACAGTTGAACTGGATGAAAGTCCAAAACGCAGGTTGTTCTGCCGGGGGATCCGAAAATTTAAGGGTACCCGGCTTTGCCCCTGAGGGATAAACACTGAAGCTGACGCGATTACATAGCCATTTTCATCCCGAACCTCTAGGCTACGCGTCCCCGCATTCAGTGCATCCACCCAGACAGATACCAGAGTGAAAGGCTTGAGTGCATCAAATTGTAAAAAACGGGAATTTGTAAAGTGATGGGCTCCGGTTCCAATATTGTTGTCTAATGGACCTCCGTTAAGGAACTGGCCTGCGATAAATTCTTCCCGTTCTACATAGTAATCAGTAGTAGTGGTCAGAGTCGGCGTGGTGAATGAAGGACCACTGCCCACCATATTGCCACCGGTGGGGGCATCAAACCAATGGTAGGTACCTGGAAGCTCAGCGGTCAGGGTTACGGAACCGCCTCCGCAGGCAGAAGCACCAGTGACTAAGGGTGCAGTACCTGTATTGGTCGTGGTAATAACGAGAGGTTCAGAAACCCCTGTGCCGCAGGGTCCGGTTACCGTGACAGTGTAGGAACCTGCAGAAGCGACTGTGATCGACTGAGTTACTTCACCAGTAGACCACTGGTAAGCTGTACCTGCATTTGAGGTCAGGGAAATGGAATCACTGGCACAAAGGCTTGTGGGGCCACTTACAGAGATGGTAGCGGTATTTGATCCGGCCGGAACTTGCCGGGTCAGGGTAAACGGAACCGCAGTCCAATTATTCGTTTCATCAGATTCCAGGAAATTGTTGTTGGGATCGACTTCGATTACAATGTAATAATCACCGTTGCAAGTTCCTGGTGGAATATCAATCCACATACCGTACAGATTCTTCGAATAGATATCGGTATGGCCAACGGAGATCCCCTGTTCTACAGGTGAACAGGCGTACTGTCCTCCACCTAGCCCCCAGTTGATGAAGTCTGCATTGGACAGCACATTGCCCCCCGCATCACGGCAGTGACCGCTTAGATCAGAACAAGATCCAAAGTCCATCAGGCAAAATCCGACTTTTGATCCGGTCCCGACAATTGTCCAGTTCAATGGATTGGGATCATCGGGATTTTCCACCCGAAGGGTAAAAGTGGCCCAGTCATCCACGTGCATGTGATTGTGGGCAGGATGATAAGTCATAGAGCCTGCCCATTTTTCCCAAGAGGTCATAGTCCCATTATTTTTGTGGTAGATTTTCTGCTTGATCAACTGAGCTGGGGTATTGCAAACGGCCAGTGCCTGGTTGTAATCAGTAAAAGTATCGCTTCCGCAGGTCCAGATATTCACTGCACCAACGGTAAGAGGACCGAACCCATAGTTAGGAGTACTTCCAGAGATCCGAAGACGGCCATTGTTTTCTCCAACACCAACTTGAGGATACTCCGTAGGACCTCCTTGGTAATTCAGGATCGCATAATCCGAAATACTGATATCAGGTAACAAATCACAATCTGTCTGACTCTGATCCTTGCATCGACACTCGCTCGCATCGTTGGTTGTACACTGTGACCAGCCCTGTACTGGGATCACAAACAAAAACATCAAATAAGCGAAGCAATTCCTCATTTTGATTGCAAATTTTGTAACTACCAACATAAATACAAACCACAGCAGCTATTAATTTCCAGATTCATATCGGAAGACCTGATCTTTGAAGTCTTGAGGGACTGGCATGGAAATACCCTTCTGATAATCGTAATAGACCATTATACATGTGTATTTTGAGGCCACATATTTCATACTGGGACCCAGAGAAATCATTCCCTCGAGGGTCATACTCTTTTTACCGATCGCAGTACATCGGGTGGCAACATAAATTTGCTGACCAAGGGATATTGGCAAGAGGTAATCCACTTCTACCCTGGCAACGATTGTAGGATAATCGATGCTGTTATGAGGCATCATCGTACAATCGCGAAACCAAGCAGTTCGAGCCTCCTCATAGAATGTAAGGTAGCTGGCATTGTTGACATGCCCCATCGCGTCAAGGTCAGAAAACCGAACCGGAATATTGAGAATATGTCGAAAAGAATTGTTCAATTTCATAATGACTGTAAAAATAAGACCAGAAGTAATTTAACCCTTTACGGTACATATGTGCAAATTGTGATCTTTTGGTGACAACTCTAAACCAGAGGAAGCGTAGATAATGTCAAAACAATTGCCCACAAGAACTAAATTGCTCACAAGAACTAATTATTTTGGATATGAAACTTAATTTGCTCCTTACATTAATGTTCTATGCTGTCTCTAGCTTGGCATGTAACCCAGCTCAAAGAGATAAAAGCACCAATAACAGTACAACCGTTGAGAAAGCCAGCCAGAAAGAATTGGATAAATTTTCCAAAGCTTATTTTGCAAGTGGATGTTTTTGGTGTGTAGAGGCTATATATGAATCTATAGACGGCGTAGAAGAGGTTATATCAGGTTACGCTGGTGGCAAAAGTACCACCGCTACGTATGAGCAGGTCAGTTCCGGCCGCACCAGGCATGCTGAAGCAGTAGAAGTATACTACAACGCTGATGTGGTCAGCTACGAGACCCTGGTAAAGGTCTTTTTTGGCTCACACGATCCAACCACCCGTAATGCCCAAGGCCCTGACCACGGACCCCAGTACAGATCTGCTATCTTCTATCAGAACGATTCAGAAAGGACGATTGCCAGGAACTACATGAATCAATTAGAAAGAGAAAAGGTATTTGATGGTACCATTACCACTGAACTGTCTCCTCTCAAAGCATTTTACCCGGCAGAAGATTACCATCAAGATTTTGAGCGTAGGAATCCTAATCAAGGTTATATTCGTGCGGTTTCCATCCCCAGGCTGAACCGTTTTAAAGCCAAATTTCCCGAATTGCTGAAAGAAGATGCTCACTGAACCATTGATGCTGAACCATTAATATAAATGACAGGTTCATTGAAAAAAACATCTGATTTAAGCCATGAAATTTAATAATTTCATGGCTTAAATATTTTCTCTTAACATCACTTTAAAACCCAGATCCTATGAATTCATTATTTTTTGGAAACTTTCTTTATGACTGGTTTGGAATTAATATTGGCGGTCAGATAGAAAACTTTGCTATCAGTTTACTGATCGGACTAACTGTAATTGTCTTTGGCTTCATGGTTGCTGGACAGGTCACCAAAGCCCTCCGTAAAATTCTGAGAAGTCGAGGCGTTGATGACACCTTGACTCCATTCCTTACCAGTACCATTAAATATATTCTCTATGCTTTGGTAATAATCATTGCAGCTTCTACCATGGGACTGGAAATGACTTCCATTGTAGGGGTGGTTGCCTCCCTTGGATTGGCCATTGGCCTGGCACTACAAGGAGCTCTGGCGAACTTTGCGGGTGGTGTTCTGATCATAATCCTAAAGCCCTTCAAGAAAGGAGACTTTATCTCCGCACAGGGAGAATCTGGTACCGTCCAGGACATCAACATTGTCTCCACTACCCTTCTTACACTTGACCACAAGACCGTTTTCATACCCAATGGACCACTCGCAGGTGGAAATATCACTAATTTTACCCGTGGTGAAGTTCGTCGCTGCGACCTCACTTTTGGTATCAGCTACTCTGACGACATTGAAAAAGCAAGAAAAATTATTTTGGATGTGGCTAGGGATTTTGAACCTATTCTCACCCAAAAACAAGCTCCTGACGATCCATTTGTCCGGGTGGTTAAGCTGGGTGACAGTTCAGTGAACTTTACCTGCCGCCTATGGACTAAAAATGAACACTACTGGGATGTTTATTTCCACATGACCGAGGAAGTTAAGAAGGCATTTGACCGTGAAGGTATCTCTATTCCTTTCCCTCAAATGGATGTGCATTTGGATAAGGTAAACTGAGAATACCTATTTTTAAAAAAGCTGACATTTAATTTCCTGATTCAAAATGATGCCCGAATCCATGCAAGCAGGATTCCGGGCATTTTTGTTGTAGAGCAAAAGTCCTGTCGATCCTTCAAAGATCTTTGTTTTTTATGGAAGACTTGGCTGGATATTTCAGTTCACAAATGTAATTTAAGATCATCAAACAGTTTCTTTTGCTTGCTCACCATCTCTTTGTAATCAGAATCCCGAAAGAGATTGTCGTTAGAACTAACGATTAACTTGATGCTCTTTTCATTGCCTTTGAGAATAGCAGTTCATATTTGCTCCCATCATAAGCAATAAGAGAAAGGAGTAAATTTGGATCTTGTTTTTCGTATTAAATAATACAGATTAATTTTTCGACCGATAGGAGTTACAGTTTTAATTAATATTTATGGAATTTGGGGGCAATGTATTCACAGACAGAACGCTTACTTTAGTTCGATTATCATGCCAGACGGTACTGTTTTGAATTATAATACCCGTCTCATCATTGACCCCAATGAGGTTAATGTCTTACAAAACAGAGCTTTCCGATTTGGAGATGCGATCTTCGAGACAATCTTGATCCGGGATGGCCAACCTAATTTTCTTGCTGATCATCTTGAGCGAATGATTGATGGAATGGAAATCCTAGGCTTTGAATTTGATCCGGCTGTATGGATTCCCAAGATAACAGCTCAATTGAACAGAACTCTAGCCGAAAACAGTCTGCACGAATTCGCCAGGGTGCGTATCACCATATTTCGGAGTGGTACCGGAGCCTATTTGCCCACCACTGACATTCCCTCTTTTCTAATAGAAGCTACCAAACTCATTTCTGATCCATGGACATTGACGCCTTACAGGAAGGTCGGTATCTATCACCATATTCCCATCACCCCTTCTCCTCTCACAAGGATAAAATCGGCAAATTCTCTCCCCTATGTCATGGCCGCCAGGTTTGCAAAGCAGAACAAGTGGGATGATGCCCTTTTGCGGTCTTCGGATGGATTCATCATCGAGGCCAGTATGGCCAATCTCTTTGTTCTCCATGCTGCTACAGTATTCACACCTCCAGTATTCGGTGGTTGTTTGCCGGGGATAATGCGGAAGCAAATAATTCGTGTATTAAAAGACAACCAAACAAATATCGTAGAAAAGCACCTGACTACACTAGACCTGAATGCTGCGGATGAAGTATTTCTCTGCAACTCAATACGGGGGATAATTCCGGTCAGGCAAATTGTAGATAGCAATTTTAAACCTCGCAAAGACCAATTAGCTCCTTATATTATGGGTTGGATCAGAGAATACATTCCCCCAACGCCATTTGACCCCAAGAACAATTGAGCTTTTATTCCGGGTTCTCGATCCAGTTGCCGTCCGCAGCGATAAGATCGATCAGTTTATCTACTGCTTCTGCCGTTTTCACCCCACGCTCTATAACCTCTTTACCACGGTAAAGCGCGATTTTATCCGGACCTACACCTACATAACCATAGTCGGCATCTGCCATTTCCCCCGGTCCGTTTACGATACACCCCATGATTCCAATCTTTACTCCCTTCAGGTGTTCTGTCCGGCTTCTGATCCTGGCCGTTGTTTCTTGCAAATCAAATAAGGTACGTCCGCAACTAGGACAGGAAATGTACTCTGTTTTGGTCATTCTTAAACGGGAGGCTTGCAATACTCCAAAACTCAAGCGGTTGCTCATGTTGCTTGCGGGTTGTAGCATGATTCCGTCTATTTGACCGTCTACAACCATTGTCCCAGTCATTGCTGACATGAACAATTGCTGCATATCAAGTTTATCAATCCTCAGGCTATCAGGAATGTATGAGTCCTCATAAAAAATATAAGTTTCAGGAATCATGGAAGAAAGTATGACGGGTTTATCATTGCCCAGATCAGCTAATCGATTGACCATCCAGCGCCACTGGTGAGCAGCCTGACGTCCTGAGGCGCAAAGGATCAGGGTCCATTTCTCCGGGCCATTGACCAAGGGAGCAAGCTCTTTATCATCTATGTCCTTAATTCCCAATCGTAAAAAATTCAATTCACTATTGAGGGTTGCGCCTTTAGTCTCTGCAACATCGCTAAATAGCGGATAATAATTTATCAGGTCGCGAAGGTTCCTCCAGAAGGAATAGTCAACGATTTTCTTGAGGCCTCCAGGAAGTTCAAAGTCCGGGAGTTGCTTTCCTAAATATATATAGTCAGCCGCCATGTCGGCAAAGTTGTATTTGTCGAGGGTATGGCTGTAGGAATAGCCTATATCCGCTACTTGTTGTCTTGATACCGCTGATCTGGAAAAGTCTGCCACCACCCTGGGAACATTTCCATTTCCAAGGTTAATGGTTTCCTGGCTTTTGATCCGTTCAAAGCTAAAAGGGTTAACCATTGTAGGCGGATCCGGGACCAGGATATTTTCCCTCCAGTCTCCATCCGCCTCGTACCCGGAACCATCGAATATATCAACGAGAAATTTTGCTACCGGGGACTCGTACTCGGGCTCCTCTGTTAGGGAAACCCGTACTGTATCCCCGATCCCATCCATCAGTAATGCTGCAATGCCTTGGGCAGACTTGACACGTCCATCTTCTCCCTCTCCTGCTTCGGTAACCCCCAGGTGCAAAGGATAACATTTTCCATTTTCCAACATCTTTGCGACCAGCATCCGATAGGCTTGCACCATGACTTGAGGGTTAGAAGCCTTCATGGACACCACCAACTGGTCATAATTGTACATTTCACAGATCCGGATGAATTCAAAGGCAGACTCTACCATTCCCAGGGGGGTGTCTCCATAGCGGCTCAAGATCCGGTCGCTGAGAGAGCCGTGGTTGGTACCGATACGCATCGCAGTTCCATATTCCTTGCAGATGGCCACCAAAGGAGCAAACCGCTTGTGGATTCGGTCCAGTTCATCCTGATAGCTCTGATCTGTGTATTCTATCTCGGTAAATTTCTTTTTATCAGCATAATTGCCCGGATTGACCCGCACTTTCTCCACAATCCGAGCTGCCATTTCAGCTGCATTGGGGGTGAAGTGAATGTCAGCAACCAACGGGACATTGCAACCCCTTGATCTAAGTTCTTTCTTGATCTGTTCCAGATTTCGAGCTTCCTTGAGGCTTGGAGCCGTAATTCTGACATATTCAGCACCCGATTCTACCATGCGGATGGTTTGCTCCACCGTTTTCAGTGTATCCATGGTATCCGTAGTCGTCATCGACTGGATCCTGATCGGATTCTTTCCACCCAAGGGAACATCTCCGATCTTTACTTCAATAGTAGGGATGCGTTTGCGCTGATACAGATCAAGACAGTATTTCATACGAAAGAAGAAAATTTAGAAGGTTCTACAGATCGCCTAATTGCGGTCGAATGATAATATCTTCAACCACAGTTCGTTCGCTCATGTTGCATGCAGTCCAGCATAGTTCAGCAATGTCTTCAGGTGGGATCATTCTCTCCTCCGGGATATCCATTCCTTCCCAGGAAGACGTGTAAGTTGCACCAGGAAGCATTGCGATCACACGAATGCCCTTTTCCTTCATTTCTTCCCGAAGGCTTTTTGAGAGTCCATACATTCCGTATTTCGAAACGCTGTACGCTCCTCCGAATTCATAGGCTGTGATGCTCGCAATACTGCACATATTTACGATAATACCTTTGCCTGCCTTGATCATATCGGGAAGCAAGCCTTTACTCAGGTAATAGGCACTGAACAGATTGGTAGCAATCAATTTCTCAAAGACCGCGTCCTCCTCTTTGTGTAACTGCCCGGGGAGGAAAACACCTCCATTATTGACCAAAATATCGAGGGTGCCGTGCACAACACGAAGCTTGGCAACCAAATCTTTGACCGACTGTTTATTGGAGAGATCACAAATGTAAGTAACCAACCCGGGAAGTTCATCCTCCGCTTGTTTGAGCCCTTCTTCCCTCCTTGCACAGATAATGACCTGAAATCCCTCCCTATAAAACCGGCGAGCAATGGCCAGGCCTATGCCGCGACTGCCACCGCTAATGAATATTTTTTTCATTTGGCAAAGATAGGAAACCATACCCTTAACTCTCTGATAAGCATTTAAGCAAATGACAAAATGGCTCGAGGCCATGAAGCCACTCTCCGAGAATCCGGAGTGTTTGACTACGAATGAACCGGATAGGATATAAAACCTTTAATTTTCGCAAATAGACGACTATATTTGACTATCTATGAAGATTTTCCAGCACCTGGGACGATATCTTATCCTGATAGGTAGTTTTTTCCGATCTCCCGAAAAGTTCAGTGTTTACTGGAACCTCTTTCTGCATGAGTGCAATGTGATTGGGGTCGGATCAGTTGTTATTGTTACTCTTATTTCCCTGTTTATCGGTGCGGTAATGACACTGCAGACAGCCTACCAGTTGGAATCGCCCTTGTTTCCGCTGTCCCTGATTGGAACTACAGTTGCGAACAGCGCCCTTCTCGAACTGGCTCCTACAGTAACCTCCCTGGTACTGGCTGGCAAGGTCGGTTCTTCTATCTCTTCCCAATTGGGTACGATGCGGGTAACGGAACAGATTGATGCGCTTGAAGTCATGGGTGTCAATTCAGGTACCTATCTCATAATGCCCAAAATTCTCGCCTCCCTCGTCGTTTTTCCCAGCCTGATTGTGATCGCAGCTTTTCTCATGATCATGGGAGGTCTTGTTGCAGGTATCCTGACTGGCGAATGTCCAGCAATTGATTTTATCTCAGGGGCCCAGGAATTCTTCATTCCTTTTTATGTGTATTTTATGCTCATCAAAGCAGTCACTTTCGGCTTTGTGATCAGTTCCATTTCTTCTTACCAAGGATATTATACCATTGGGGGGGCTATGGCCGTTGGTCAGTCAAGCACCCGGGCCGTGGTCATTAGCTGTATAGTAATCCTCATTTCCGACTACCTTCTCGCACAAATCCTGATCTGATGGGAATAGAGATCAAAAATTTAAAGAAAGCATTTGGAGAAAAGGAAGTTCTGAGAGGGATTGATTTTTCATTTGATACCGGCAAGATCAATATGATCATCGGGGCGTCCGGATCGGGAAAATCTGTAATGCTGAAATGCATTGTCGGTTTAATGAATCTTTCAGCTGGCAAAGTGATTTACGATGGCTTGGATTTTCATGCAGCCAGCCACAGAGAAGTACGCAATTTCCGCACCAACATGGGAATGCTTTTTCAGTATTCCGCCTTGTTTGACTTTATGACAGTTGAGGAAAACATCGCTTTCTCGATGAAGTTGTTCACCAAGTGGACAAAAAAAGCCATTAAGAAAAGGGTTGAATTCTGCCTGGACCGGGTAAATATGTCGGGGACGAATAATATGTATCCCTCAGAGCTCTCGGGGGGTATGATGAAGCGAGTTGGAATTGCCAGGGCCATTGCACTCAATCCCAAATACCTTTTTGTTGACGAACCCAACTCTGGCCTTGATCCCCTTACCGCCAAGATCATTGATGACCTGATAAAAGAGATTACTTACGAGTTCAACATGTGTACGGTGGTGGTATCTCATGATATGAATTCGGTGGTCAATATCTCGGATAAGGTTCTCTTCCTCTATAATGGACTGAAGGAGTGGGAAGGCACAAAAGTGTCTATCCTCCGTTCAGGAAATCTAAATGTAGATAGGTTTGTTTTTGTATCGGACCTGATTCGCCGGGACATTTATGACGATATAAAAGAGAAGCGAGAAAAGATTGTACCGCCGCAGGAGAATCCTTTGGTTGTAGGTAATCCTTCGGTTCTAGCCATCAAGGATCCTTCCGAAGCAAGAGCAGGGCAACCGCCAGTACCTGAAGATCTTCCCCCCACAGAAGAAAAGGGAAAAACATCTTCCGGGGAAAAAACAAGTAGAAAATCCAAAAGGCGCATTCACCCTGCAGATGTCGGTCGCATAAGACGAAAGAACGACCCTGGACGACCCCCAAAGTAAGCATATCAGGGAATGCGATTACATGTAAATCAATAGAGTATTACATCAATCAACTACTTCTGTCCTTTCATTTTCTTCGTTCCTGCAGTTCTCCTTGCAATACAAATAGCTCATCTCTAAGCCGTGCAGCCTCGATAAAGTTTAAATCTTTCGAAGCCAGTTCCATTTCCTTACGGGTATCTCTGATCTTTTGCTCTAATTTCTCTTCACTTAAGTATTCTCCAATATTCTCTCTTGCTATTGTCCTTGGTTCTTCATCCAGGTCATAAGTGGCTTTACGACGCCCTAAAGCATCTCCAAAGACATCTTCATTTTTGCGAACAATGGTTGTTGGAGTGATTCCATGTTCCTTGTTATAAGCGATCTGCCGGGAACGCCGGTATTCTGTCTCATCCAATAGCTTCTGCATGGCAGCCGTGATCTTATCTGCATAAAGGATCACCTTTCCTTCAGAGTTTCGAGCTGCCCGCCCTGCAGTCTGGATCAGAGCCTGCCCTGACCGAAGGAAACCTTCCTTGTCCGCATCCAGGATCGCTACCAAAGTAACCTCTGGCAGGTCCAACCCTTCACGCAACAGGTTAACACCGACCAGCACATCGAATCGTCCATCTCTCAAATCACGTAAAATCTCCACGCGTTCCAGCGAGTCGATCTCACTGTGAAGGTAACGACACTTAATGCGAAGGTCCCCCAGATAACGGGCCAATTCTTCTGCCATTCGCTTTGTAAGGGTAGTGACAAGAATACGTTCCCCGCGCTTGGCTCGTTCATCAATTTCTTCCAACAAATCATCCACCTGATTCACAAGAGGCCTTACCTCTACTACCGGATCCAGCAAACCGGTAGGCCGCACGATCTGCTCTACCACTACCCCATCACTGACTTGCAATTCGTATTCACTAGGTGTAGCGCTTACATAAATTGCCTGATAGATCATGCTTTCAAATTCCTGAAATTGCTGAGGGCGATTGTCCATGGCTGAAGGGAGGCGAAAACCATGTTCCACCAAAGTCATTTTCCTGGACTTGTCTCCGTGGTACATACCCCGGATCTGTGGAAGGGTCACGTGACTCTCGTCAATGACCAACAGGTAATCTTCAGGGAAATAGTCAAGCAGACAATAGGGTCTAGAGCCTGGCTCCCTGTAACTTAAGAACCGGGAATAATTCTCTATACCAGAGCAATACCCTAGTTCCCGCATCATTTCCAGATCGAATTCGGTCCGTTCCAGTAAGCGTTGGGCTTCAAGGAACATTCCATTGTCCTTGAAATAAGCAACTCGCTGTACCAACTCGTCCTGTATGCTGGCGATTGCATCCTGAAGGGCTTCCTTGGGCGTTACAAATAGGTTGGCGGGATAAATCGTATAAGATGTCAATTTTTCTGTACGGCGTCCTGATTCTACATCAAAAACCTGGATATTGTCAATTTCATCTCCAAAAAACATGACCCGGATCCCATAATCGTCGTAGGCCGGAAAAATATCAACTGTGTCTCCCTTGAGGCGGAAGTTTCCACGCTGAAGTTCACCGGTGGTTCTGTTGTAGAACATCTCAACCAATTGGTTTAGGAAGGCATTAATGGTGATAACGTCACCTACCTTGAAGGTGTGAATATTGGCCTTAAAGTCCTCAGGGCGCCCCATACCGTAAATAGACGAAACTGAGGAGACTATAACGACATCACGACGGCCGGAGAGTAAAGCTGATGTAGCGCGGAGGCGCAATTTTTCTATCTCTTGATTGATAGAGAGGTCCTTTTCTATGTATGTGTTGGAGGAAGGGATAAATGCTTCAGGCTGATAGTAGTCATAGTATGAAATAAAGTATTCGACTTGGTTATGGGGAAAAAAAGACTTGAATTCACCGTACAACTGGGCCGCCAAGGTTTTGTTGTGGCTCATGATCAGAGTTGGCCGCTGGGTTTGTTGGATCACATTTGCAATGGTAAAAGTCTTACCCGATCCGGTAACCCCCAGAAGGGTTTGGTGAGGATCTCCAGAATAAAGCCCTTCGACCAGTTGCCGGATAGCTTCTGGCTGGTCACCAGCCGGCTCAAACTCTGATTCTAATTGAAAGTCCATAAAACTACTTTTGACTCAAACCGATGTTTCTGGTTATTTGTTCCGTATCAGGTTCGTCCCTGCATGTATTCATAATACTCACGACGGCTCAATCCTATCACCATGATCTGTACGAAGCTCTGTTCGGTAAAGTGGCCCCTCCAGCTTGTGACCACATTATCGTCAGGATATGAAATGTAAAAGGATTCGTCACAATAAACATGAAGCCTGAGTGTCATTTTCTCGAAATCATCCGACAAAAGCCAATATTTAGTTGTGATGTAAAAATCTTCCCTTCCCATTCTCCGACTCAGGTCGGCAGATACAACGTCGATGATAGAATCACGGTTAGTATTCCATGGCAGGTCATTGATCACAATTGAAAACTCTCCGGAAAAGTTATATTGTTGGTAATCGCTGTACCAGTATACAGATGGGACTTTGTCTAAAACACCAATTGAGCGTTGGAGAAGGCCCAGGTCGGAGAATCGGATACGGGACCAACGCACCTTACGGAAGTACTCACGGTATTTGACCAGATCATCCTCAGAATATTCGAAGCTTAAGCCATCACAAGTAATATAATTGCAAAGGAGGTTGATCAACATAGTTTTTTGCAATTCTCCATCCCTGTAAAATTTGAGTGCATAGTGATAGTCACAGTAGTCATCAAATTTTTCTTCAAAATCCCATTCACTCTGGAACTTTTCGAGGACATGCCGTTCCCTAACGATAAAGGTCCCCAACTCTCCCTGAATGGGCATCTCCCTGTAATTGGTTAGGGATACCCCTATCATTTCCCATTTACCAGAAGAAAAATCGAGATCAGTAAGCAATTCACGAGCCTGGATGCCAAAATGTATACTCAGTACTGTGAAGAGGAGAAATACTTTTTTCATATAGCCATCTATTGGAAACCCCAAAAATAGAGGAATTGAGCAGGGTGTTTTCCACAGCTATTGATTGAATTGTTAAATATTGTCCTATTCTGTGACACCTCCTTCGGATAAGGTCTCAGGATTCGTCTTCCTCAGTCCAATAGGTGAGTTCTGTATCGGCAATCAAGACACTGGCTTCTATGGCTTTGGCTGTTGGTGTATTGGCAATCCCTCCTTGAGCCGTTTCCTTGTACCTTTCGTCCATGGATTCACCTATCTCCCCCATCGCATCAACGACTTCGTCAACGGGAATAACGGACTTGTCACCCGCAAGAGCCATTTGAGCACTTGCAAATGCGATGGCTGCTCCTGAGCCATTCCGCTTGACGCAAGGGACTTCGACAAGCCCTGCTACTGGGTCGCAGATCAAACCCAGCATATTCATAATAGTGATGGCGACCGAATCGAAGATTGCATCAATGTTTCCCCCCAGCAAATAAACAATCGCTCCGGCCCCCATAGCTGCTGCCGTACCCGTCTCTGCCTGGCAGCCTCCGACAGCTCCTGCGATCGAGGCACGGGTCTCTATGATCAAAGCAATCCCAGCGGATACCAACATGCCCTCATAAACCCGCTGATTAGGTATCTGGTGTAATTCCTGAATAGTAGTTAGAATACCCGGCATAATACCGGATGCCCCTGCAGTCGGTGCAGCCACTACCCTACCCATGCAGGAATTTACCTCTTTAGCTGCAATAGTATAGGCTAACATGCGCTTGAAGTCATCTCCTAAAACGCTGACTTTACAGTCTAGTATCTTTTTGGCCCCGTTATCAATCATGCCACTAAGAGAACGCATGTTGCCGTTGAGGCCCGTTTGAACAGCATCCTTCATTACTGCATAAGCTGTTTCAATCCGAGCCCAAATCTCTCTCTCCGAGCGACCTTTCTCTTTTATTTCGTAATCCAGCACAGGTTGCCAGATCGGACATTCCAACTTATGGACTTCCGCTATCCACTCAGCAAAACTTTTAAAAAGAATACCCATTATGATTGGCAAATTAGTCTGACCCGTTCCGGCCCAGCATTGGTAGAGAAAACAGCAATAAGAGGGACATTAACCTCAATCATCAGGTACAATTTAGTTTAAATATGGGAAAAATGATGAAAAGAATAAAGGTCTCAACATTACGAGAGGGCCGCACTTACGCACGGCCCTCCTATTCTCACTGTTAAATAATCAGGTGTACTATT
>JBFGVE010000018.1:0-31075 GCA_041565275.1 Bacteroidia bacterium | reverse complement strand
GGAAGAGTTCAATGCTAAGAAAAAAGACCTATTGGCTCGCCTCTGATACAAGATCAGATGTAGAAAAAGCCATTCTCTTTCCGGGGGTGGCTTTTTCTTTTTGTTGAATACAGGTCGCTACTTTGCTGAACCAATTTCTCTTCAAATGGGTTAAACACGGGTCATGAAACTTTGGATTATGATTGCACTGGCTGTCATTCCCTTTTTAGGGGGGCTACCTTTGTGTGCGCAGAGTGAGATCGGCCAAATCCGGGGTACCTTGCAGAGTGAAGGGGGAGAACGGCTCATATTTGCTTCGGTTGCGCTGTGTACTCCCGGAGACAGCACAGTCTATCGGGGAACCAATACTGATGAAGATGGTCAGTTTACAATCTCTGTTGATTCCGGTGCTTACCTAATCAATATCAAATACTTGTCTTTTGAGGAAAAATGGATCAGTGGGCTTAAGACGGTAGCAGGGATAACGGATCTGGGTACCATTGTCATGCAATCTAAATCTATTGGTTTGGATGCTGTAGACATCACCGCTGAACGTAATCTGGTAGAATTCAAACTTGACAAGCGGGTGTACAACGTTTCTCAAGACTTATCCAATCTGGGCAGCAATGCCCAGGAAATTTTGGAAAATGTGCCATCTGTCACAGTGGATGTAGATGGAAATATTGCCTTGCGCGGAAGTGAGAATGTGCGGATTCTAGTCGATGGCAAGCAGAGCGGCCTTACTGGGGTCAAGGATCAGGACGCACTGCGGCAATTACAAGGAAATATGATCGACCGGATCGAGGTAATCACCAATCCGTCGTCCAAATACGATGCCGAAGGGGAAGCTGGTATCATCAATATTGTGTTGAAGAAAAAGGGACGAGAAGGTTTGAATGGATCTTTTGACCTCAATGCGGGTTACCCGGAAAACTTTGGAGCCGGATTAAACCTTAACTGGCGAAGAAGAAAAATCAACCTTTTTACCAACGCAAGCCTGAATTACCGGAATTCACCCGGTGGAGGGACTTTCTACCAGGAATTTCAGGATTCTACCGGGAGTGTTGGGGAAATTTATCAAAGTGAACAAGAGCGTTCCCGGGGCGGGTTCAACGGGCAATTACAGTTGGGGACGGACGTCTTCCTAAACAAATACAATACGCTCACCTTTACCGGGTTGTATCAAGGGAGCCGGGGGAGAAATACTTCTTTTATTCTCTATGAAGATTTGAACGAAGATCTGGAAGTGATCAATACTTCTACAAGAACCGATGACGAAGAAGAGCCTGGAACGGACATAGAAGCAACCTTGAGCTTCACCCGGAAATTCCCTCAAGAAGACCGTAGCTGGACCATCGACTTTAAGTATACCCTCAACGACGACACAGAAAGCAACGACTTTGTAGAGACTTATGACGATGGAACTCCCGACCTGATCCAGCGTGGGCTGAACACAGAAGACCAAATCAGCTACCTTATTCAGACAGATTACTACCATCCCATTGGAAAAAAGGGAAAACTGGAAGTGGGGTTGAAAGGTACTTTGCGAAATATCTCCAATGTTTTTACAGTGGAGGAGTTGCTTCCCACCAATGAATGGCGGGTACTGGGAGCCTTTGACAACCAACTTCGCTACAGGGAAAATATATATGCCGCCTATGTCATCTATGGCAATGAATACAAGAAATTCAGTTATTCTGCCGGTATACGGATGGAATACTCAGACATCAGTACGGAACTGGTGGAAACGGCTGAGATCAACAACCGTGATTACAACAACTTCTTTCCGAGTGCAGCCATTGCTTACCGGTTTGACGAAATGAACCAGTTGCAAGTCAGCTACAGCCGACGGATCACCCGTCCCCGTTTTCGAAGCCTTCTTCCATTTGTAACCTACAGCAACACCAGATTGATCTGGCAGGGAAATCCAAACCTCGATCCGGAATTGACCGACTCTTATGAAATAGGGTTCCTCAGGTATTTTAAAAAAGGTTCACTGCTCTCCAGTATCTATTACCGCTATGGGACAAATGTGATCCGTCGGATCAATGTTGTTGAGGAAGGGATCGGTAATATCTTCCCTGTTAACTTGGGTTTTGACAATTCATTTGGCCTGGAGTTCAATGTGAACTATGATATTTTTAAATGGTGGCAGGTCACCGGTAATATGAACTTTTTCAGATCAGTCATTACCGGAGATTACGAAGGGGTGAACTATGATGCAGAAGCCTTAACCATGACCGCCAGGGGCTCTGCTAAGTTCACATTGCCCAACCAACTGCGGGTTCAGACTTCATTTAACTACCAGGCTCCACGGAATACAACCCAAGGACGCAGGTTGGCATTTTACTCCTGGGACATTGGAGCAAATAAGAAAATCCTAAAGAAAAAGGGAAGCTTGGCCTTCAGCGTACGAGATGTTCTCAACGGTCGGATATACCGTTCTATAATGGAGGGAGATAATTTTTTCGCTACCTCAACCTTTCAGTGGCGAAGACGCCAATTCACCCTTTCCTTCAATTATCAGCTCAATCAGACAGGCCCCCAGAAGAGAAGCCGTAACTCAGGTTATGAGGGTGGCGGAGAAGATTTTTGATTTTCAGCTTCTTGTCGTGTTTTCCGGATATGATATAACATATCGGCAACCATTCTTTTCAGGTCATATTCGATCTCCCATCCCCAATCCAGACGTGCCGCAGAGTCATCAATGCTATTTGGCCAGGAGTCTGCAATGTTTTGCCGAAAATCAGGTATGTAGCTGATATCAAAAGAGGGATGATGCTTTTTGATCTCTTCTGCCAGTGTACATGGATCAAAACTGATCCCGGCCAGGTTGTAGCTGGACCGAACTGTAAGTTTCTCGGATTGCGCTCCCATGAGCGAAATTGTCGCCCGGATTGCATCAGCCATATACATCATGGGAAGAGCGGTATCTTCTTTCAAAAAACAGGTGTACTTACCCCATTTGACGGCATGGTGAAATATGTCAACTGCGTAATCGGTCGTACCTCCACCGGGTTGTGATTTGTATCCTATCAATCCCGGGTAGCGGAGCGAACGCACGTCTACACCATAATGTTTGTGGTAGTATTCACACCATCTTTCTCCTGCAAGTTTCGAAATTCCATATACCGTGTTGGGATCCATGATGCTCTGTTGTGGCGTATGGTCCCTTGGGGTATTGGGCCCAAATACTGCGATGGAGCTAGGCCAAAACAGCTTGCCGATCTTCAGGTCGCGAACAGCATCTAAGCTGTTGAGAAGACCTGCCATGTTGAGTTCCCAGGCATCTTTAGGCTTTTTTTCTCCAGCAGCAGAAAGGAGTGCGGCAAGATTGTATATCTGGGTGGTATTGAAGTCCTTGGCAAGTTGGTATAAACGGTCACGGTCCATGACATTCAGGATCTCAAAAGGGCCGCTATCATCCAGTGTGGGGAACTCCCGGATGTCTGTAGCCAGAACGGACCCTCCACCGAAACTGTCCCTGAGTGCGATTGTCAACTCAGTTCCGATCTGACCTCCGGCCCCAATTATCAGTATCTTTTCACGTGTTTCCGCCATGTATTTTCAATTTCGTTAACAGGATCAGCCCTGAGATTCGCAGAACTTGAGTCCTTCGAGTGCACCTGGATCTTCAGGCTTACTCTCCAGAATATGCTGCCAAAAAGGAATAGCGGTTTTGTATTCCTTGGAGATAAGTGTGTGGTAGGCTCCCAGGTAGCGACATGCTTCCAGGAAGTCCCGAGTGTATTTAGCTCTGTTCTCTTCTGTATTCAATAGCTCATAAACCTTGTTGTAATCTTCCAATGCGAGACCATTGGTGCTCTTTTCATCCTGTTTGTCACGGATACGGCCGCGCCAAAGATACCCTAGGTAGAGGTCTTCTTTGTACTTGATCATCTTGGTGTAAGTGGAGTCACCATTGGCCCAATCCTCCGCAAAGTAGTAAGCACGTCCCAGGTTGAAGGTCTCTTTCAAGTTGAAGCGTTCCTGCCTTTCAAGATATTGACTCAGGTATTTAGCTTGGTTTAAATAATCTTTTTGTTCCTTGAACCTATTGGAAAGATCGAGCAGCAGGTCGTCGGTGGATTCACCCTTTTCATCTAGTAGGTTGATAGCCTTCTCATATTCCGCGACCATGCCTTCCCTATCTCCTTTCAGGCCAAGGGCGGCGCCTTTGGTCTGGAAATCCTTAGCGATGTACCATTTCTTATCAACTTCCTTGAAGTACTGGTCGAAGTTTTCCAAGGCTTTGTCTGCATTGGGTTCTTCCATCTTGACATAGCTGTAGGCAAGCAAACGGAGGACAACCGGATCCTCAACCCGGCCCTTTACGGATTCAAATACCTCAATAGCGTCGGTGTATTTTTCACCCAGGTAGAGGAAGATACCCTTGCGCTTAATGGCATTAAGATCATCTTCCCCCATTACTTGGAGGTACTTGTTCATGTACTCAAGTCCCTTGTCATATTGCTTGATGCCATAATACATTTCAGCCATGGAAATCAAAGCGGGTCCATATTTGGGATCAATTTCAAGCGACTTCTGGAATTCACTGGCAGCTTCAGTATAGGATTCTTCCTTTTTAAGGATAGTCCCAAGGCGGTAATGGCCGAGGATATACTTATCATCCATTTCAATAGCCTTCTGGTAGTACGTTTTGGCCAACTCATCTACTCCTTTGAGGAAATAGAGATTTCCAAGTTGGACGTACCCGGCAGGATTTTCAGGATCTTTTCCTGTTACCTGTAGGAGAAGTGCTTCCGCTTCCTTGAGGAACTTCGCTCCTTCCGTGACTTTCCCCTCCCATCCAAGGTAAGCTTCAGCCATCTTCAGCATGGTTTTAGGAGACTTTGCCTTATCGACTTCAAGGGCCTTGTCTAACTTTCCTTTGGCAAGCTCAAAGTTCTTTTCTTTGACTGCCACGGCCCCAAGGCCAATATAGTTGATCGGCTTGCGGGAGGCATGTTTGATTCCTTCAGTGAACAACTGCCGGGCTTTGCTATAATTTCCTCTCAGGAACTCAATTTTACCCAGGCGATAATCAATATCTTCATTGCGAGGATCCTCTGCCTGAAGAGCTTTGAGTTTAGACTCAGCCTTGTCGTATTTCTCAAGTAGTATTAATTGATCTATATCCTGAAAATTTTGGGCAATAAGATGTCCTGAAAAAAGGACAGTTACTATTGCCAGAAGGAGACTTCTCAGTACTTTGTTCGTCATCTCGTAGTCCATAATATTCATGCTGTTAATGCTTTAATCATTGTCTTCATTGTCCATCTCTGGAAAAATAAGGTACCTCGGTTGAGGATTCTCAGGGTTTAAACCTGCTTTGAGTATAATCCGTTGACCTTGATCTCCTGCAGCAAATACTACAAACCCTGTGCCCAATCCTGAGAAGTGTTCCCGGCTGTGTGCATAAAAGGTACGGCACAAGGGATAACGCTTCAGGGCTATCTCTGCTTGGTAAGGGCGTACAAATTGTCCGGGAATGTCGGAAGAGTCAGAGGCTTCGAGGCGAGCCAGCTTGACTTTGCTCAAGAAGTCCTTGACTTGTGGTTGGTCTCTGTCCGTTATCCAGCTAGCACCGATGAAACCGATCACAGCAGGATTAGTGGAGACATAATTGACGAGGTCTTCATGTCCTTTGGCTGCATAGGCCTTACCCTGGATGATATCAGCTTCCGGAAGGAACAACTGTTTTAAGAAACGCAAGGTGCCGGTTTTAGCTTGGTCAAAAACCAGGACAACTTCACCTGATTGGCTGCTGTCTATTTCCTCCCACCGGTTGAGCTGGCCTCTCAGGATTCTGTCTAGTTGGGTATGACTCAAGCTATCGTGAGGGTTGTCAGGATGCATTACAACTACTATCGCATCTGTTCCTAATTTCCGGGTCTTGGGAACAACCTGGTCCATTAAGATCCGATTTTTTTCCGCTTCGGTGAGGTCTCTTCCTGCCAGGATCAAACGGACACTGTCTTCGATCAAGTTTTGGAACAGTGCATATTCTGACCGATATTTTACATGGATTGAGCCATCGGGATAGAGATCCATAAAAGTGTTGACCATTTGACGTCCCAGAGGCTGTAAGGTTTCATCTACCCCAATCGTGATTTCCCCGGTAGTGGCATTTTCCTTAATCACAGCTTCTCGGTTCTGGCCTTCTCCACTGGTGCCACCTGGAGTCGTTGAAGAGCTACATCCTGATAAAAGGACAATAGGCAGCCATACCAAAGAGCTGTAACCGGATAAAATGACAAAGTGTAGCCATACCAAGCCTGTCAGGGCAGTTGATCTTAGTTGTCTTTTCTGTTTAGGGGACTCCGTCATTACCAAGGGAGGTACGAATTTATGATTTATAATCGTATTTATCCACGCAAATCCCTGACCAGTATATCCAGGAAGTTGATTACATCATCGAAGTGAATGATTCCCAGCCAGAGGACTGGAACAGCTAAAACCATTGCCAGAACAGGAATTAGACCACTAAACTGGAGGGTGATTTTGGCAGGCGAATTCTGAAAAATCATACGGGCCGGAACTCGCAGGTAATAGTACAAAGAGATTACTGTATTGATCACCATAAAAATCATGCCTGTCAGAACGATAGGACTGCCTTGGGACTGGTAGACCTCAAGACCGGATAGGAAGATTTCCAGTTTAGCAATGAAGCCAGCAGTGGGGGGCAAGCCAGTCAAGGCCACTAAAAAGATTACTAAAAGTACTCCTAGCAGGGGCATAGAATAAGCCAACCCTTTCATATCATCAATTTCTTCTGTACCCAAGTTTTCATTTAACCAACCGGCAAGAAGGAAGCTACTGAAATTCATAGCGACATAGACCGTGAGGTAGAACACAGCAGCGGTCCAGCCAAACACTGTCATGCAAGCCACTCCTAAAAGAATAAATCCGGCCTGACCAATTGAAGAGTAGGCCAGCATACGGCGAAAATTTGTCTGTTGCAGGGCTGCAATATTACCTACGGTCATGGTTGCGATCGCCAGAATACCCAAGACTATTACTAATTGATCCTTCAGAATTCCTTCTGCAGGCAGGAAGGACAGGAATCGGATCAACATGGCAAATCCTGCTGCTTTGGAAGTAACCATAAAAAAGGCGGCAATCGGATAGGGCGCACCTTGGTAAACGTCAGGCGCCCAAAAGTGAAAGGGGAGTGCACCGATCTTGTAAATGAATCCGGAGAGGACCAGTATGACAATGAAGAGGACCGTCCAATCAGTCTCCCCACTGAAAATATTCACATAGGCCGGACTGCTCAGGTCCAGGCTGCCGGTCATACCATACAACCAGGATATTCCATAGATCATGACTCCGCTGGAGAACGACCCGAAGATCACATATTTCAAGGCAGCCTCTGCAGACCTCCCATTTAGGCGGGTATATGCGGTGAGGATATAGCTTGGTAAGGAAACGAGTTCTAGGGCGAGGTACATCATCAGGAGGTTGGTTGCCATAGACATAAAATGCATTCCTACCACCATTGCAATCAGAACCAGAAAGTATTCCCCTAGTCCTTGTGACCGATTCTTTAATTGTTTGGAGCGCATGGATACAAGAATGGTAAGAATGGCTACTCCATCAAAAAGAAGGTGGAAATATCGGCTAAACCGGTCCGAATCGATCATGTTCATGAAGAGTCCCTTCGGACCCTGCGCGAGGTCCTGTGAAGGCACCCAGCTTTCCCAAAAGGCGACAATGAAGGCTCCGGTCAGTACAAGGCCCATCATCCCAGCGACCGGGACCACATTTCGGTTGCGTTTTCCAAACACCAGCTCCAGGATAATCATCAGCAAAAATGTCCCTACCAATGTCAATTCCGGTAAAATAAAACTCACACTGTCCGCCAACCGGGTTAGCATTTCCGTGAGAGAGTATGTGGTAGAACCTTCCATCAGGGGATAAATTGCTTGATGGCGGCTGCTTGTTGGAGGAAGCCTTCGGTAAATGAAGTTACCGATCCGTCAAATAGGTTGAGGATAAGGAAGGGCAAGATACCCAAACCGATCATCAGGACTGTGAGTGGGATCAGCATGGAAAATTCGCGTATTGTTAAGTCTGTGAGGGAAGCAGGGTCTCCTTCACCGGAATAGTTGAAGCTGCCGAAGAACATCCGGCGGAACGTTCGGAGGTAGTAGACGGCACCCAGTAAAATGCCCAGTACAGAAAGCCCGGCGATCCACTGGCCGAAGTGGCCATGGTTGGCGAAGGCGCCAAAGAGAACCAGCATTTCAGAAACAAACCCATTCAATCCTGGCAATCCCAAAGAGGCAAAAAAGGCAATGATCACCAAGGCCGAATAACGGGGCATCTTTCCCCACAAGCCACGGTAACTTCCTATTCGGCGGTCGTGGGTGCGGTCATAGAGCACACCGACAAGCAGAAAGAGGGCTGCAGAGATAATCCCGTGATTGAACATTTGAAGTACAGCACCATTGACTCCGGCATTTTCCAGGCTGGCAATTCCCAACAAGACAAATCCCATGTGGGAAATGGAAGAATAGGCAATCAGAGACTTTAGATCTTTTTGGGCCATTGCTGCCAGAGCGCCATAGAGGATGGAAACCATGCCGAGGACGGCGACAAAAGAAGCAAATTGTATCCCTGCTCCCGGAAATATCCCGTAACAAATACGCAGGACACCATAGCCGCCTACTTTGAGCAACAGGGAAGCCAGAATGACGGAGACAGCAGTAGGAGCTTCTACGTGCGCATCTGGGAGCCAAGTATGTAAAGGTACTGTTGGGATCTTGATGGCAAATCCAATAAAGAGGACCAGGAAAGCGAGGTCACGGCTGCCCATTCCCAAGAGGATCCCATCAAAATAAAATAGGCTTCCTTTGACGTAATTTGCAGCGTCCATCATGTGGAGCATGTCAAAAGTATAGACGCTTTTCCCCAGGATGCCACTCAGTTCCGGGTCGGTGACACTGAAGGCGAGTCCGACCATGATCAGTAGCATGAAGCCTGAACCAAAGAGCGTATAAAGGAAAAATTTAATGGCGGCATATTCTCTTCTGACGCCTCCCCACAGTCCGATCAGGAAGAACATTGGGAGCAGCATCAGCTCATAAAAAATATAAAAGAGGAAGAAGTCTAGTGCTGTAAATACGCCTATCACGGAGGCATTCAGCAGGAGAAGTAGTGAGAAATATGCCTTGGGGCGTTTGCGGATCCTAAAGGAAGAAATGGCGGTAATTGGAAAGATTATCACACTCAACAACACCATTGTCAGGCTGAGGCCATCCAGTGCCAGGTGATATTCAATGTTCAAATAACCTATTTCTCCAAGATTGAGGCGTATCCACTGAAGATGCTCAACCAGTCGATAAGCTTCTTGGGTTTCCTTCCCCAGGTAGGCTGGCAGGATAGCCACAAAGAATAGGGTGGCTTGTGCCAGGGTCACTCCCAAAGTGAGCCACTTGGCTACACTTCCTGAGCCTTTGGGAGTAAACAGTGTGAGGACCATTCCCAGTAGAGGTAGACCGATCAGTAGGCTAAGTAATCCCATTTAAGCTAAATAAATCAATGCGCCCAGCAAGAGCAATAGCCCCAGCAAAGCGTACAGTATGTATCGTTGCAGGTTACCACCTTGCAGCTTTCTCACGCGCTGTCCGAAAGAGAGTACGACCGCTGCAATCCGGTTGACGATCCCATCAACAATATTTACATCAAACCAAGCACTGGCTTTCGAGAGGGACCAGCCCTCGTCTTTGCGAACGACCGTAGATGCAACTCTATTGACCGCCCCATCGACAATGTGTTTATCGAATCTGGCTAGCAAGCCAGCGAAGTAGATCAATGGTTTGGAGATCCTCCGTTCGTAAGCCTGGTCAAGGTAGAAATGATTTTTTGACAGGCGGAAAAGGATACCTTCGCTGGTCCTTTCTTGTTTCCCGAGGTTGCCAGATCGCCACATCCAATAGGCTGCTCCGACCCCTGTCACCGCAAGTGCCACAAAGGTCGCCATTAAGGCTGTTTCGGGAAGGGAACCATGGGCAGGGTGGGGGAGTAATTGGAAAGAACTGGTGTTGAAAACAGGTTTTAGGAAGTACTTGATCAGGCCGAGAGAACCGATAGCAAGCAGTAACAAGGGGATACGCATAGTCCAATTGGCAGGGCGGATCTCGGGAAGAACGGGTCCGGGGAACCGCTGTTTCCCAAAAAAAATCAACAAGCCATGGCGGGTGATATAAAATGCAGTCAACACTGATGCTATTAAGCCAAAGACCGCCGGTCCCCAGGCCACTCCGCCTTCAGAAAGTCCATACTCAATTGCTCCGATCAGGATGCCGTCTTTCGAGATGAATCCTGAGAAGAGTGGCAAGCCTGCCAAAGCTCCGGCAAATACCAAGTAGGCCCCTGCTGTAAAGGGCATTTTTTTTGCTAATCCTCCCATCAGGCGGATATCCTTTACATTGAAATGCTGTTCCTGCCCGTTTTGGACTGTGTGGAGTTGGTGGACCACTGCACCAGCGGCCAGAAAGAGGCCGCACTTGAAAAATGCGTGGGTGATCAGGTGAAAGTACGCGTAAAAGGTGGAGCCGACACCTACGGCCATCACCATAAATCCAAGTTGAGAGATGGTGGAGTAAGCGAGGACCCCTTTGATATCGTTCTGGGTGAGGGCTGAGATAGCAGCAATGAGCGCGGTGAACCCACCAATCCAGGCCATGAGATCAAGCACAGGTTCGGTGAACAAGAAGCCTATCCTGATCAGGAGGTAGACTCCGGCTGCAACCATGGTAGCAGCGTGTAACAAGCTGGAAACAGGGGTCGGCCCAACCATTGCATCAGGAAGCCAGATTTGGAGAGGGAATTGAGCTGATTTGCCCAATATGCCCAGCAATAGGAAGAAGCCGATCCAGATTGTGTTAATCTCCTCGATGGTGTTGAAGGTTGATTCTGCCATTGGCCTCACCGCAAGACTGGCTTCCGCCAAGCCAAAATCAACACCCCCAGCAAACATCAGCATGAGGGCGATGATGAAACCAAGGTCTCCGATCCGGTTAACAATAAATGCTTTTTGGGATGCTGGACCGGACGCTGGATCTTCAAACCAGAAGCCAATAAGGAGATAACTACAAAATCCTACCAGTTCCCAGAATACAAAGATCAGGAAGAGGTTGTCTGCCAATACTACGCCACAAATTGAAAAAGCAAACAGTCCCAGGAGTGCCCAGTAGCGAGGCAATCGGGGGTCGTTTTTCATGTATTCCAACGAGAACAAGTGTACGAGAAAAGTGATGAAGGTCACCAAAGCCAACATAGCTACTGAAACTCCATTGACCAATATGCCTGCTTTAATGGACAATCCTTTCACGGCAAACCATTGGACCTGCACCAGATGACCGGGGGGAGAGGATGTATCAGTTACATCCCAAGTACAAAAATTGACCACCATTAACATAGAAATAATACTCGCCGTTAAGCTCAGTCCCAGACTTAAGTATTTCCCTGCTCCTCGGAGCCACTCGCCCAGCGAACCCTGAATAAGGAAACTGAGGAGGAAGCAGCCCAGCACTGCTATTCCCAGGTACCCCTGGGGGCCTGGGTAAACAACGACCTCAGTAAACCAATCCCAGTTTCTCATCAGTTTTTGAGTGTATCTATATCATCAATATTCACGGTTTTGAACCTCTTGTAAACATTTAAAATGATTGCCAGGGCCACAGCTACCTCAGCAGCAGCGATTACAATCACGAACAAAGCTGCCATTTGACCATGTGGAATGCCTGTTTCACGGTTTGAAAATAGGACAAAGTTGAGATTGGCTGCGTTGAGGATCAACTCAATGCCGAGCAGGGCCATGACCGCATTTCGCCGCGTGATCACCAGAAAAACCCCGGTACAGAACAGGAAAGGCGACACCAAAAAGACCCAGTCACTCCAGTTCATCGCGTTTCCTCCTTTGATTTCTGGAGCTCTTTCATGAAGTAGCCTCCTCTCCTTTGGGCTTCCTGGTCAGGTAAGCGGCCCCGATCAGAACAACCAACAACAAGACCGATGCCAATTCAAAAAGGAGTAAGTATTCGGTGAGGTTTCCAACTCCAATCCTCTCAGCATTGTTACCTACGTGTTCCACTGCCTTGCCCAGATCAAGTTTATCCTTGGCGAGAGATTGGGAAAAGTCTATTTCTCCGACAAAGACGACAAAGATTGAGAACAATCCGGTTGACAATATCAGTCCCGGGATAAGATTAACGATCTCAGTCTTTGGTTTAAGGTCTCGGAGCTTGTGGGTAAGCATCACTCCAAAAAGCAGAATGACAAGGATCCCACCAACGTAAACAATAATCTGAGACATTGCCAGAAATTCTGCACCATAGAAGACATACAATCCAGCTATTCCAAACAGGACAGCAAACAGCAGAAAAGAAGCATAGATAATGTTTTTTGTAAATGCCAGTGCCAGTCCTCCTAACAGAGTAATTCCTGCAAAGACAATGTGAGCAATCTCAATAAGGTCAAGCATCATCATCTCCTTCTTTTTTCTCTTCTGTGGACTCAATCGGTTTTACTGGCTTCCTCTTCATTACTGGCCTTGCGCGTTTCTTGGGCTTTTGTTTGGGTGTTTTATCAGCTTTCTTCTTCGCTAATGCTACCAGTGTCTCCTCCCGAATCTTGTCTTCCTGCTCTGGGCTGTAGGCTCCGAAGTGATAGACCAGATTATCCCGGTCAAATTCACTAAAATCGTAAACCTTGGTCATGATCAGGCATTCTGTTGGGCAAACCGTAGTGCAGAGGCCACAGTACATGCATTTACCCATGTCGATGTCGAATACTGGTAAATGCAGCCTTTTAATAGTCCCGTCACTTGTCTTTCCTAAATCTCCATCAGCCCGGAAGGTCTCAATGGTAATGCAGTCCACCGGGCAAACACGGGCGCATTTATCGCATCCGATACAGTCTTCTGTCTCCATGTGGAGGCGATACCTACCAGTATCGGGAACCGGTATCCTGACGGCAGGATATTGAATGGTGATTGGTCCTTGGTTCTGGTCAAAATAGCGATCGCTCTCTATTCCCAACGGTTCATTTGGCTTTAAACCTTTGCGGAGGTGCTTCCCAGAAAGTCCTAGTCCCTTGATCACCATTTTGACGGCATTGGCAATCTCACCGATATAGGTTCGTATTTTGCTCATTGGAGGTGACCATATACTTCCAGTAACTTCCAGATACCGGAGATGATGAATAAGACAAAAGCCACAGGAGTGAGGACCTTCCAACTGATCTTAAGTAATTGGTCAACTCGGACCCGAGGCAGAGTCCAACGGATCCACATTTGGACAAATACTGCAAAGAAAGCCTTCAGGATGATCCAGAATGCCCCCCAAAGAGCAAAGCCCCAGGTACCCGCCGTACCACTGGTGAGATAGCCTAACTGCCAGTTGCCGAACAACTCTCCGATGGACATCTCTGCTGCAGTTTTCGGATCAATAGCGATAAAATTTGGGAAGGGAGTATTCCACGCACCAAGGAAGACCACTGCTGCGAGAATACCAACAAGGAACATATTAGCGTATTCAGCCATAAAGATAACCGCAAACCGGAATCCTGAGTATTCGACATGGAATCCGGAGACAAGCTCGGACTCAGCTTCGGGCAGATCAAAGGGAGAACGATTGCATTCAGCGAGAGAAGCAATGAAATAGATCAGGTAGGCAATAAGCAAATGGGGGTATCGGAAAATACTCCAACTCAACACCCCTCCGTACTCCGTGACATCCCAGACACCAAAGAAGAATACCTTTTCAGGGCTGTGGAAACCCTGGAAAATAGAAAGTTCGCTGAGATTCAGGGTGCCAAACATCATCACTGCGGTCAACAAAGCAATGGCAGCCGGGATTTCATAAGAAATGATCTGGCTTACTGCACGCAATCCTCCTAAATATGCGTACTTATTGTTACTGCCCCAGCCGGCCATGATCAACCCGATGACATCAACAGAGACGGCAGCCATTAGATAAAGCAGTCCAATATTAAGGGAGGCGCCTACCATTGATGGTCCCAGTGGAATTACCGCGTAGCCAGCAAAGATCGAGGTAAAGATGATGATAGGAGCAATAACAAATAGCTTTCTGTCGGCTGCCGCAGGGATTATATTTTCCTTGAAAAGCAACTTTACAATATCTGCTGCAGTTTGAAGAAGGCCATAGGGCCCTACTTCCATCGGTCCCAGGCGATCTTGAATATAGGCTGAAACCTTGCGTTCAGCGTACACCGCTCCTAAAGCGTAGGCCGCGATGAAGCCAAGGAGGATTAGAATTTGCAATATTTGAGGGGGGAATTCCATTGTATAAATCAAAGGACCTGACTCGCCCAGCAACAACTCCCACATTCCGGGGATGTTTGTTATTCAAATTCCGGCAAATATACATAGAAAGGCTTGGAAAGAAGCTTTTTTAGATCGAAAGGCCTGGTTAATCTCTGAACTGATTCTCCAATTTTACCTTTTTTACTATATCCGGCAATCCTAAGTACTCTGTCACTGCTACCTGCATCTGCTCGGTTTCTCCCGTCGCCAGGAACTTTCGTACCGGTGTCCGCTTCTCATGATTATTCAATTGGTTCATCTCCAGCCGGTATTTAAGATGGCTTGCTACAGACGGTGCAGGGTCGATCAAGTGAACCTCTTTCCCGACGATTTTCTCAATCAAATCCTGAACGAAAGGATAATGTGTACATCCAAGGACAAAGGTATCTGCACCTTTGTCCTGCATTGGTTGTAAGATCTTACGTAGAAGTTCTTCGGTCTCATCAGTCTCTACAGCTCCTGTTTCGATTAATTCGACCAATCCTGCACAGGGATCCTCTAGGATATCTATTGCATAACCATAGCGCAACATCAAGTCTGCATACCGCAAACTTTTAAAAGTAGCCCTGGTTGCGAGCACACCGATCACCCCACTCTTCGTGGAAGTAACCGCAAGTTTCACAGCTGGTTCCATCCCCAGGATGGGTACATGTGGCCACCTTTCCCGCAGGAGGTTGATCGCAGCTGCAGTTGCCGTGTTGCATGCTACAACGATGGCCTTGCAGCTCTGGTCCAATAAATACTGGCAAATCTCTAGTGAAAAAGTTTGTATGTCTTCCAGGCTTTTAGACCCGTAAGGCATACGGAAGGTATCTCCTACATAGATCAATGATTCGGAAGGCAGCGTTTGTAGAACAGCATTTACAAGGGTCAATCCACCCATCCCGCTGTCAAATATCCCAATTGGATCGTTGCACTTCATCCGGCACCGGCCAATTATTCTTCAGTTTGGATTCCGAGCTTTTTTGCGATGTCTTCGGTGCAGTCACTGGCTTCGGTTCCAAAGAGGATGGTAGGAATACCAGAACCCATGGCATTGTTAAGGATGTAAGTATAACCTTTTTCCCTAGCGACCTCATCGATCTTCTCTTGCATTTTCTTCTGGATCGGTCCCAGAAGTTGCATCCGTTTTTCGAACAATGCGTCCTCGGCTTGTTTCAAACCTTGCTGTACTTCGGCCTGGAGCTTTTCCAATTCCTTTGCAGGAATCTGAAGTTGTTCATCCGTAAACTTTCCGGAATTACGGACTTCCATGAATTCCGTCAGTTTGGTCTGGTAATATTTTTGCTTGATCTCGAGTTGTTCGAGGAGCTTCTCCTCCATAGTCTTAAGTTGCTTCTCCATAGCCTGGGTCTCAGGCATGTAAACAAGGATCAGTTCGACATTGGTATAGCCAATCTTAGTTTGTGCTTTTGCAGCAAGGAAACCAACTGCTACCAGTAACAGAAGTAGTGATATTTGCTTCATAAAGGATTTCATTGGGGATCCTGAGATTATTCTGATGGCATTTTCATACCGAGTTTAGTAAAGAGCTCGGAGGTAATGTCAGCTTCTTCTGGGCCGAATAGAATAGTGGAGACTCCGGCACTAGTAGTTTGGTTCAAAATATAGTCGTAGCTTTTTTCGGCAGCAATACCATCAATGGCATCCTGAAGCTTCTTCAGTACGGGCTCAAGTAAAGTCTGCTGTTTTCCAACAAGCTCTTCCTCAGATCTGGACGCGAGTTTTTGGACTTCTTGGTCCAACTTAAGAAGTTCTTCTTCAAGCCCCTTGAGCTCAACCTCAGGTGCACCCTGTTCCTTACGGGAAAGGTACTCCTGGTACTTTTGTTTGACATAATCGTCCTTGACCTTGAGGCGTTTTGCCAATTGGGACTGGTAGGTTTCGAGTTGTTTTTGCATAGCCTTGAATTCAGGCATGTAGGCAAGCACAAACTCAACGTTGGTATAGCCGATCTTGCTCTGGGCATTAACTTGAAAAGCAGTAACTGCGGCAAAAAACAGAACCGCTATGTAGGTTTTAATTTTCATCTTATAATCAAATTTGGTCAAAACTGGGTATTTTATTGTATAGATACAAAGAGGTCACTACTTAATACCCAGTCGGGTCATGACCTCATCGGTTTTGTCAAATACAGCGTTGGTGTAAAGCATGCCGGAGTTTCCGGATTTGTCAAAGATTACGTCCAGGCGGCGTTCTTTAGCCATTTCTTCAATGGCAGCAAAAATCTTATCCTGAACCGGGCGGATCTTTTCATCCTGAACTTTATAAAGTTCTCCTTCGTAGCCAAACTTTTCTTTTTTGAATTCCTTTGCTTTGCGCTCTTCAGCGTAAATGGCATCCTGGCGCAGTTTCTTTACATCTTCAGAAAGCAGTACTTCCTCCGCCTGGTAGTCCCGGTACATCTGTTCGATCCGGGCGTGCATCTCTTCCAGTTCTTTTTGCCAACGCTGGGAAAGACTTTCAATCTCTGCCTGGGCTGTGATGTATTCGTCCATCTGCTCCAAAATATATTGGGTATCGACATAGGCAAACTTTTGTGCCTGGACGACGCAAGTAGAAGATGCGAAGGCTAGGAGGAGGATGGCAACAAATTTTTTCATACTGATGTTGTCTGTGTGTGTTTTAGAATTCTTGTCCGATGATAAATGTGAATTGACTGCCGTGACGGGCTGGAGAAGAGGGAACGACTTTGTCGAAACCGTATCCCCAATCGACTCCTAAGAGACCAACCATTGGCAACATTACCCGAACTCCGACTCCCGCAGAACGCTTTAATTCAAATGGTTTATATGAATCAAAACCTAACCAGGAGTTCCCAGCTTCTGCAAATCCAAGTACCCAGATGGGGGCAGCCTGGTTCAGTGAAACCGGATAGCGAAGCTCTAAAGCGTATTTATTAAGTATATTCCCTCCAACAGATTGGGTTCCTTCACCGCCTCCAGCAGGGCGTGGACCTATAGAGTTATCAGGGTAGCCACGCATTCCGACGTACTCCCAACCGTAGAAATTAAACTGACCAAGTCCACTGCCACCAAGGTAGTAACGTTCAAAGGGAGAAATCCCGTATTCTTTGTTGTATCCACCCAGGTATCCGACCCGTACCTTGGGGCGCAGAACGAGATTCTTTGCAAGTTCAAAGTAAAAATCACCGGTAAACGACCACTTGTGGTATTCCAGGAATTTAAATTTCTCTGCGTCGGATATATCAGTGTAATCTTTTCCATTAACCAAGCTGAAAGGAGGTGTTGCTTCAACTGAGAAGGTTACTCGGGAACCTGAGCGCGGATAGATGGGAGCATCTACACTTGTACGATCAATGGTTTGCCGCAAGGATATAATATTGATAAAGGCGTCATCAAAGTCCAAGGCTGTAAAGGCCAGGTTTCCATTTCTGATGTCATAGTACTTATAGGAGAGAGAGGTCATGGAGCGGAAGAAGTCGTCCGGCCATTTCATGCGAATACCGTAGTCAAGTCCACCACCAATTGTTTTCATGCTAAATCCAGTGGTTGGGCTCCTGTTGACGGTATAGTATATACTTGACCCAAGGGAGTTGGGCTTCTTACCCCCCAGCCAGGGCTCCAGAAAGGAGAGGCTGTAGTTTTGCCAACCTACACCATTCATTTGAACTGCAAGGTTCAATTTCTGCCCGTCACCGGCAGGGATTGGTTTCCATGCACCTTTTTTGAAAAACTTATGTGTAGAGAAGTTATTAAATCCAAGTTGAACGGTACCCACAAATCCACCACCGACAACGTTTCCATCCAGGTCACGGATCTGACCACCCCAGCCGCCTTGGATCTGCAATTGATCTGACGGCTTTTCTTCAACAATATACTTAATGTCTACCGTACCCTTGACTGGATCAGGGATAGGAATCATTTGTAGGGATTCTTGGTTAAAGTACCCCAGATTAAGGATCTCTCGTTGGGAGCGGATCAGGTCAGCACGGCTGAATTTCTGGCCGGGAATGGTCCTAAGTTCCCGCAGAATAACATAATCGCTGGTCTTGGTATTGCCTTCAATAATTATCTTACGAATGGTTGCCTGAGGGCCTTCAAAAAGACGTAATTCAAGATCAATGGAATCTCCTACTACGGCGACTTCAACTGGCTGAACATTGAAAAACAGGTAACCATCATCAAGATAAAGACCGGAAATATCCCGGCCGGTCAAGTCTCCATTCAGCTTGCGATTGAGTAGGCTGCTGTTGTATATATCACCTTTCTCAATTCCAAGAATGCTACGTAGGGAGTCAGAGGTATATTTATAATTTCCGGAAAAGTCAATGTTGCGGATGAGATATTGACTGCCTTCATAAACTCGGATATCAACATCAACCGTCTTATCGTTGTAATCATAGAAAGTGTCGGAAACAATTTCAGCGTCCCGGTAGCCATTTTCCCGGTAGAAGGTTATCAGGTTGGTCTTGGACTCATCCATCTTCTTCTTGAGGTATTTAGACTTGGCCCAGAAGCGCCACCACTTCATTTCCTTCAGTTCTTTCATCTTTTTCTTAAGACGCTTATCGCTGAAATCCTGATTGCCGGCAATTTTGATTTCGTGGATCTTGAATTTACCCCCTTTGTTAACCGTAATAGCCAGGCGCTTTTTTCCTTTGACCAAAGGATCGTCAACCAACTCATATTCAGCGCTAGCCTTCAGGTAAGACTTTTCCATGAAGTAATTCTGAATGATCCGGTCAGAGCGCTTTTGCTTTTCCGGAGTCCAAATCCGGCCATTGATGAAGTTCATCTTCTCGATAAGGTCATCTTTTTGGCTCTTAGTACAGTTTGTAAAAGTGAAGGAGACCACAGTGGGGCGTTCGGTCACTTTGATCAGGAGAAATACTTTGTCATCGATAACATTATCTACCGTGATGTCGATATCATCAAAAATATTCCTGTTCCATAGTTTGTGTATGGCATCCGCCAGTTCAGGACCAGGCAATGTCACCTGGTCGCCCAAGGAAAGCCCTGAACTTAAGATTACTGCATTTTTTGTTGCTTGCTGATTTCCTTCGACGTCAAGACCTTGAATAGTATAGACGATAGGAGAGCCGAGGTCGAGGTCCACCTGTGCATTGACAGTAATTGCAGAAAGCAAAAAGAAGAAAATAACCTGAATCGATCTTCTCATCATGTAGTAATTTGTTCGGAAATCATTCCAAATCTCCTCTCCCGGTTCTGGAATTCGACGATCGCTGCATAGAGGTCTTCACGGCTGAAGTCCGGCCAGAATTTCTCAGTGATGTAGATTTCTGCATAAGCTAACTCCCAAAGGAGGAAGTTTGAAATGCGGAATTCTCCGGATGTGCGAATCATCAGTTCAGGATCAGGCAAGTAATGGGTAGTCATTTGTGAACGAAGATCTTGTTCTGTGATTTCTCCTGGCTTCAGCTCTCCTGCTTCAGCCTTCTCTGCAATTTTGTTAACTGCGCTAAGGATGTCCGACCGTCCGCCGTAACTCAACGCAAGTGTCAGGGTCAAACCTGTATTGTCCTTGGTTAGCTCCATGCTCTTCATAAGTTCTCGGTGGGGCCGGTGGGGCAGATCATCCAAATGTCCAATTGCACGCAGCCGAATATTGTTATTCACCAACAGCGGAGTCTCTTTTTTGATGGTATTGACCAATAACTCCATGAGAGCCAGAACCTCAGTCTTAGGACGCTTCCAGTTTTCCGTTGAGAAGGTGTAGAGGGTGACATAACCCAACTTGAGTTCTACTCCCGCTTCTATCACTTCCCGAACAGCACGTAAAGCTTCCCGGTGCCCGAAAATACGCCGATTACCTTTTTGCCTGGCCCATCTACCGTTGCCGTCCATGATAATGGCGACATGTTGGGGAAGTGTCTGCAAATCTATATTTTCTTTGATGCTTTCCATTGGGAAAAACGGAAGCGCAATTTACGAAAGTATCCGCACAATTACATGTAAAGGGCCGGACTCTGAGATATTACCTTTCAGCCTTGTCACGGTATATACTACCCACTCCTACAAAAACAAGGAGCGTAATGGCTCCTTACCAATACGCTCCTTACTTAGAGATAGTATATTATTTTTTAACGGAATTTGGGGCATTTCACCCAGTCCAGAATGTAGGTAGCTGAAACCAAAGAAATTACATACCAATCTTTTTGGGTATTGTCTCCACGAACGCCATTCCAAAAGCGGCCTCCTTGGGGATATTCAGAGCGATCAATGCGGTCAGACAGCAGAGCAGCGTTGGGATTCTGGGCGTAAAGCGTTTCGTAATCAGCATACTGACCACTTACATCGTCCAAATAATCAGTGAACGTCTTGCGGAGACCTATCTCTGCATTTAGGTCAATTCTCTCAGTCAGGCTGTAGCGAAGACCTACACCAAAGGGGATGGCAACGTTTACCAGTGAGTAAGGCTCGGGACAATCAGCATAACCGCAATCGCCACCTAGATTTTGTCCTTCGGTTCCGAGGGGTTGAAGATCATACCAAGTGTCTCCGAGCTTTCCCTGAGGATTGAAAGCGAAAACGGAAACCCCACCGAAAATGTAAGGAGTGTAAGCCGGGCGGTACTTGAACTTCCGATTGTTGGCAAAGAATTCATACTGGAAAGTCAGCGCAGCTTCACTGAGAGGTGAGCGGAAGCTCAGATTACGACGGCGACGTGGAATGTCGGTTGCGGCTTTGGCATCAGATGCGCCCATCCAGCCCTGGTTGAGTGTCAGGCGGGCAGACATGTGTGGTGTAAATTTGTATCCACCGATGAAACCCAGTCCGGGTTTGGTAAACTTTAGGGCGAAGTTGTCGTCGAGGTCACCTTTGTAGTTGGTCGTTCCAGCGGAGATACCAACATAGAAGTATCGCGTTCCCTGTTGGGCGACAGCGTCATTGGTGGCCCAACATATAGCGAAGAGCACCAATAAATATTTGATGGATTTCATAAGAAGCAGCTTTTTTCCTAACTAATCAACAGTATTTTCCTAACAATCATCGAAACTACAATAACCAAATATAAACAGCAGCACTTATAAAAGAAAATTATTCACTGGTTTTTAGTATACGAAAGAGATATTTTTCAAGTCTCCCTTTTGGCTTTTCTACGATCCTGCCCACTTCATTTTCTCCATCATAGAATATAAATGTGGGTATTTTTTCCAATTTAGAAGCCTTCCACAGGCCGTTTTTATCCTTTTTCGAAGTATCAACCGATATAATCTCAACGCTTCCGATGGGAAGGAACTCTTTAAGCCCATAAAATCTGGGGACCCACTTCTTGCTGTCAGGGCAATATGAACCCAAAAATAATTGTAACCGCAGGTCTCCCCTTTGCTGAAGGGTTCGTAAAGAATCCATCCACTTCTCTTTAGGTTTATACTCTTTGTCAACGAAGTTCTCCCATTTACACACTTTTTGATACTCATCATAGGTGTAGTAACCCACGAGGTATTGCTTCTCCTTGCAGGAACAGAACAAAAATACAATAGCCATTAGCAGACCGGTCAGGATGCGTATATTCATGGATCAATGGGTTCACAATAGTCAATACAATCGAGGAACAATTTTATCATACTCTTGTCCACTTTAAGTATTCCCTCTGGATTACCTGGTTCTTTCTCTGATCTTCTACCCCTTTTTTACTTTTCTTTCTTGCCAGTTTCGGCTGTCCATCCCCCACATCAATTTACTTCTCAAAGTTTTAAGATAATTGGTAGAGTGAACCCTTAAAAGTTGAATTTTGAAGTCTGCTTTCCGAATGGCAATATCTACTTTGTTGTCTACTAAAACCGTTCTGGTATCAAGAGAAAGCATTGCTGCTCCTGTTCGGGACTCAATAGAAAACGAAATTACATACTCGTCGGGAATCACCATTGGTCGTACCGTCAATGAGTGTGGAGCCACAGGAGTAATCACAAAGGAAGGTGCCTGTGGATGAATAATAGGGCCACCGCAAGCCAAAGAATAAGCAGTTGACCCTGTTGGGGTAGAGATGATCAATCCGTCTCCCCAGTACGAATTCAGAAATTCACCGTTCAGGTAGGTATGAACAGTGATCATCTCGTGGGATTGATGCTTGTGAATGGTCATGTCGTTCAGGCCAAAGTTGTCTTTCCCAAACAGTCCATCTATACTTGTCTCGATGGTAAGTCCGCTGCGGGTATCCAGCCGGTACATATCGCGGCTCAACTCGTCCGTTGCATCAAGCAACTCTTCTCCCAATATGGAGGTCAGAAAACCCAGGCGCCCAAAATTAATTCCCAGCAAGGGCAGTTTGTCACGTACTATCAGAGAAGTTTCCAGAAAGGTCCCATCCCCTCCGAAACTAAAGGCGAAGTCACAGGTGTCCAACTCTTTCTTGTCCACCAGGGAATAGGGAGAAATGTCAGTGAGGTAATTGTCATAGCCACTAGCCAGATCGTTGGCATAAGTAGGGTGAACCACATATTTAATCTCCCTCTCACGTAAAAAGCTGAAAAATTTCCTCAGCACTTGGAGGTTGGTATTGTCCGATCTACGTCCGAAAATTGCAAGTTTCATTGTATTGAGACTAAGCCGCTGATGAAAAGGCCATGTTGACCAAGGTGATTAAAGCTATATTCGATCCGCATCATTAAATCGTAAATGGTAATCACATTCAGACCCATCCCGTAGCCAGCCAATAACTTGTTTTTTAGATAGTTGTCTTGGTTGTTAAATGTCCAGTCACGCACATATCCTAGGTCTGAGTAAGCACTAATATACAAGCCAAAGGGGAAATCCTGGAATCGTTTTAGTGGAATCCAGTTCCAATGATGGATCTTTCGGGGGAAGATGCCAAATTTCCATTCCACTTTACTCAGGTTAATAAAGGAGCCATCAATTACATAGCGTTCATAGCCCCGGAGAAAAGATCCAAGACCAACGAAGAATTTGTCGTAGTAAGGGACCTTCTTTCCAGCCAGGAAAAAATTTTGGGTTCCATAGGCAAAATTCCAGCGTTCACTCAAGGCTATATGGTGTGAAAATCCAACTGTAAACTTGCCGAATTTGGAGGTGCCTATTGCCGGCAATCCATTCATTGCTGCACTCCAGCTAAGCTTGAAACCTGAAAGCGGATAAGACCGCACGTCTCGCTCATCCCGTACATAGGCAGCCCGAATGGTAGGGTAGTGTTCTGCGCTGGCCCCGTCGGTCAGGTAAAGGTCATTGAAATAGACAATACTGTCATTGGGACGAAAGTAACGGTACCCAATGCTCCATTGTACCTGCTCTCTGGGTGACAAGCGCTTTACGAAACCTATCGAACCGATATAATACCGACGCATAGATTCAGATTGAAGCCTTGCCAATTGAAGAGTTCCCTGTTCTGTTCCGTAGCCGATCTCCTTGTTGTTAACATGGAAGAAACTGATTATACCGTCGATCTGAGGTTTAGGGAAGAGAAAAGGGCGCTGGTATTGCAAGGTAATCCTGCGCGAATACCCCAGTTGTCCATAGAGGTACATTCGGTCATTCCACCCTGTAAAGTTTCCCCAATCGAGTCCTGCACCCAATACCAAGCGGTCCATATCTTTATCTTGCCACCACTCGGTAAAGGTACGTTCCTCCAAATTAATATATGGATTGGGCCATACGTACCATCTTTCCTGCACGTCAATGGTAAAAACGATTGAATCTCCCTTCAGTGCATGCTTCAGGTCCGTACGGGTAAACAGTTCAGTATTGTAAAGGTTGTTCTGATTGGTTTTGACAAGCTTATCCAGCTCATCCAGGCTGATGGTATCTCCTTCTTGGAAGGTAATCATGAAACGGATCAGCTCTGGTTTGGTCTTCTTGATACCGGTGACTTCAACTCTTGAGACAATAGCTGTTTCGCTGGTAGAAGGATGTTGAGCGAGGGAAGCAAACGGGAGGCACGGCAAATACAACATCAGCCATAGAAATACTCCTTTTTCAAAAAGGGAGGACAGGTCAAGAGAGTATTTGGAGGATGTTCTTAACAAATTGACTGGGTTCAGGAGATTTGCAAAAAGCGGACAGGACCGCCACTCCCTGTGCGCCCACCCTTAAAATAGGGAGGACATTTTCGCTGGTAATTCCACCGATTGCGATCACCGGAAAGGAGGAGGCTTTACAGATTGCTTTGAGATTTTCCAGACCCAGATCAGGCAGCCCAATGGACTTGGACCGTGTACCATAGACGGGTCCTACTCCAATGTAATCAATTGCGAGTCCCTGCAGGGCTGCCAATTCATCGATGTTGTGTACCGTAGCTCCAATCACCGCATCCGGGCCCATCAATTCACGGGCTTTTTGTGGAGAGCAATCTTCTACTCCCAAATGTACACCGCTTGCCCCAACTTCTAAAGCCAAGTCAACGTCATCGTTGATGATTAAGGTGCGGCCTAGTTTTCTAGCTGTAAAGGCAAGGTTTTGCAGGGGTTCTAGATCGTTTCTCCGGACGAAGTGCTTGTTTCGGTACTGTACAACTGGTGCCCCACCTTCATAGGCCAGCCTAGCTAAATGACAGTGGCTGAACCTGTCCTGAATGGTGGTATCCGTGATCAAATGAAGCATTGTGGATAAAGGAACTTAGCCCTTTCAGAGATTGAGGAAGCGGATCAAGTTTTCATACCGCTCTTTGTAGTCATCAAGTTGCTCCGAGTCAAAGATGACACTGTGGATCGTATAGTCGAACCGTTCGAAAGTCGATATCACACGGCTCATTTCCCGAATGTTTAGTTTCACTGAAACGTGAAGCCGATTGGGATTGGGAGCGCTTAATACAGTTAGGCTCAGGACCTTGGCATCGTTGGACTCGAAAAGACGGGCAATCTCACTTAAATGGTAGGAATTTTGGTGCACTTCCAGGATGATAATTCCACCGGGTTCCAGAACATTTAGCATTCTGGCCATGGACTCGATGATGTCATCCTTGGTAATGACCCCGAGAAAAGTATTGTCTCTGATTTTTAAGACCGGGAGTACATCAAGGTGGAACATGTTAGCAACGCGAATGACATCGTAAATGTGTGCATCTTCATAAACATGGGTCTTTTCCGGCAGTGATAAGCGAACATTGCCGATAGGATTTTCTTCATCACTGATCTCCAACAGATCATTTTCTGTAATAAGTCCGAGCAATTCTTCATTGTTGACAACCGGAAGCTGATTGACTTTGAACTCATTCATCCAGTCCAAAACCCGCTTGGCAGTGTCAGACGTTTTGAGAGACGGTACTGTATCAGATATGAGATCTCTGGCGATCATATGTTTTAGGCCAATTCAGGCTTGGGGTAAATTTTATTCAGGAAATCCTGGAGATAGGAATTGAATTCTTTTGGCTTTTCCATCATGGCCGCATGGCCGCACTGGTCGATAAACCGCAGGGTGGAGTTGGGCATCAGTTTGTGAAATTCATAGCCAACGTTGGCGGGGGTAATGTTGTCATTGAGCCCCCAAACCAGAAGGGTTGGTATTTTGATCCTGTGGATTTTATTGGATAGATTTTCCCGTTGGGCGGCACGTGCAACCCTAACTACACGCAGGGCTTTGTAATTGTCATTAACAATATCGAAAACTTCATCTACCAATTCCTGAGTTGCTGTTTCCGGGTCGTAAAAGGTGAAGGCAACACGTTCCCTGATATAGGGTTTGTTGCCCCTGCGCGGGAAGGTACTTCCCATGCCTGATTCAAAGAGTCCGGAGGATCCCGTAAGGACGAGGCCGTCCAGCCGTTCAGGATTCTCAAGGGCGAAGATCAAGGCAATATGTCCGCCAAGGCTGTTGCCCAACGCACAACACTTCTCAACTCCGATATAATCCAGAAAGCCTTTGGTGTAATTGGCGAGCCCTTCGACGGATGGCTTTACATTGGTTTTCTTGTAGATGGGAAGCAATGGGATCAGGATCCGGTAATTCTCACTAAATCCATTGATTACCATTTCCCAGTTGCTCAGGGCACCGAAAAGACCATGCAACAGGACCAGAGTAGGTCCGTGGCCTTCATCCACATATTCGTATTCTCCGTCTTTTTTGATCTCGATTTCCATAGAATCCGGATTATAGATCTCTCTGCGGGTGGCTTGAGGCGGAGCCGTGTAACGTCCTCATTCCGGACCCTAGAATGTACTTAACCAATTTTGGATGATTTGTTCTCCAAAGTCGGTTAAAATAGACTCAGGATGAAATTGGACCCCGGCAAAATTAAGGAATTTATGCTCAATTCCCATTATTTCCGCAGTCTCAGTTTCAGCGGTGACGGTGAGCTCAGACGGAATGTCATCGTTCTTCAACAGTAAGGAGTGGTAACGCATTACCCGAATGGGGTTTGGGATTCCCTGAAAAAGTCCTCTTCCATTGTGGCTGATCATGCTGGTCTTGCCATGCATGGGTTCAGTTGAGTAAGTGACTTGCATGCCAAATGCTTCCCCCAGGAGTTGGTGACCCAGGCAAACCCCCAGGATGGAAGTTGTGGAAATCAGTTGTTCGACAATTTCCCTGGAAACACCGCTGTCCTTGGGACGGCCCGGACCGGGTGAGATGAGGATTCCCTTGGGGTCTTTGTGAAAAATTTCTTCCACGGTTATTTCGTCATTCCGGTATACTTCCACCGGATATGGACCTCGCCGCACCAGATCAACCAGATTCCATGTAAATGAATCGTAATTGTCAATGATGAGGATCATAGTGGAGTGGTCATTTCCGATTGGGGGAGATCACGGATAGATGTCCGGAAGGGTCTCTGGCTCAATAGAGAGGGAATCAGATTCCTGGGCGGGTATCCCCTCACGTGTGCTACGTACTGAATCCAGGCCGACGAAATAGTGCTCTACATCTTTGAAGACGTTACTTACCCTGGGGATCAACCCAATGGAATAGCCTTGGACTACTTTACAGTACTTGCTGAGAATGGGATAAGATACCGAACTTTCTTGGGTGTCTTTGGGGAGGATCTGGGCATTGACGACAAGTGTGACGGCTGTACCGACGAGAAATGCCCACTTTGCTGCACCGAACACCACACCACCCAATTTATTGGGCAATGCCAATGCAATTGAATTCACAAACCTGTTGAGCAGTTTTCCCGACAACCAAGCCGCCAGTACTCCCAATAAGAAGGCAGTGAGAAATGCCAGGAGGGGGATGTAATTTTCCAGGATATCAAAATTATCCCGGTAGTAATCGGCAAATAAAAACGAAAGCCGCAGTCCTGCCCATACACCGATGATCAGCCCCAAAAGGCCTGTAACCTCTTTGATGACTCCATTTCGAAATCCTCGAAAAGCACCAATAGCGATACAGATCAGCGCAACAATGTCTATTGGGTTCATCCGAGCAATTCTTTGACAACCTGAGAAATTGCTTTGCCATCTGCCCGGCCCGCCAATTGCTTGGAAGCGATCCCCATGACTTTACCCATATCCTTCATAGAGGTAGCTTCAACCTGTGCGATCACCGCCATTACTTCGGCTTTGATCTCTTCAGATGTGAGTTGTTGAGGTAAAAAGCGTTCAATAACCTTAAGCTCTGCTTCCTCAACTTCAGCCAGGTCGTCGCGGCCATTGTCCCGGTATTGTGCAGCGGAATCTCGGCGCTGTTTAGCCTGCTTGATCAGTAATTTCATCTCATCTTCTTCCGACAAGGATCCACCGCTTTGGTCAGCAGTCTTGGCAAGTAATATTGCGGATTTGATGGAACGCAGTGCTTGAAGAGCGGTTTTGTCCTTGGCCCGCATTGCGATTTTCATTTCTTCTTGGATCTTATTCTCGAGGCTCATAATTGTCTCCTACGGGTTAAGTCCGTGAAGTTAGCCATTTCCCGGATAAGATCATGGTTGCGAATTCAGGAGCTTTCTTTACGACCCCTATTGTTTCGCAAACTTAACCAACAACTCAGGATCCGTCTCCGCTTCGAAGGAAGCGCTCCGCTTGCGTTCTCTGTTGTAGATGTAGATGCTGGGAACTTCACTGTACCCGAACAAGGTATCGAATGAGAATTTGGTATCACGAGCAATGTAGACTTTGTTGGACATGTTCATAAAGTACTTTTTATAAAAATTTACATTGTCCTCAATCGTCATCGCCCAGGAAACCCATACCATGGTAATTCCTTTGAACAGATCTGCATTTTCAGAGATCATTTTAGCCTGCTTATTACAGTGGTCACAATCGGGGTCAAAATAAAACACAATGACTGGCTGTTCTTTAAGAACGGAGGGGGTGAGCGTACTGCCATCAGGTAATTCAAAGGCAAATGGTGGCAGCGTTGTACCAATATCCTTTTGGGTATTGACATTGGGTTTCTTTTCATGAGCCTGGGCGATACCCATATTGGTAATAGCCACCAATATCAAAACGAGGAGCGCAGTGAATTTAGGTTTCATATCTCAAGTGCTTTTTTCTACTTTAACATGACAATAAGCATGCCAAATATAAATGAAATATAAGTATCGATCGTTTTACTTCTTCACGTTGTTTCTCAATTGTATCTTTGGGCAAAATGTGTCGATTGTATGAAACTGTCCACATATACCGGTTTGGTGATAGGTCCCTTGATGATTGGGGCTTGTATAGCGATCCTCAGTTCAGTGTATAACGGAAGGTCCTTTTTGGCCAACAATCAGGAAGTTGCTTTGGCCCTGGCAGTTGGGTCTGGCATATATGGACTTTCCAGGTTAATAAGAAGTGTAAGGGCCCTTGTCAACCGAGAGAAGGAGTAAACCTAATAAATGAGAACGATTTTCAAAGCCACTAGAAAGGTAGGAGTCGATGGTCAATTAGTTAGATGGGGAGTAGTACTTGTCATTTTGTTGAGTGTAGGACAGCTCTATGGACAGCGTGTTGCTGCACGGCTGGACCTGGGCCGCAAAGAAGCAAGACCAACTCATATCGAATACGTCCCCGCAGACGGCGGATTGGTAACTTTCGGGAATATGAGCCGCAAGACCAGCCGCTACCTGGGAGTAACCAAATATGATGCGGCTTTCAACCGGGAATGGACCAGGGAAGTACTGGTGCAAAATGGACGCACCAATGTCGAACTGGTCTCCGTTCTGGGAGGGGACATATTTGTGTTCATCTCTGAATACATTCCTCAAAAAAGTATCATTCAGACCTCATTTACCCAGTTAGACCTGGAAGGCAATGTCGTAGCGAACCGGGAAGTCATCGACGAATTGCCCAATAAGAAAGAAGCAAGGGTCGACCTGAAGTTTACCCGTTCGATCAACAAAAAGAAACTCCTTTGTTACCGAAATCTCGACAATTCCAACAAGCGGGAGAAATTGATCTATTACCTCTTCGATGCGGAAAAAGATGAGATCGTAAATGGGGAGATCGAGATCCCTTATCCTGATGACAAGTTTCAGGTCCGGCGGTTGACCGTCAGTAACTCTGGCCTTATTTTACTCCTCGGCAAGGTCTACCTGGATTATAAAGCAAATACCCCTGGTGAATTCGGATACAGTCTCTACCGCTACAAGCCAGGTGAGACAGGGAGTGAAATGGTGGACATCGAACTAGGTGACCTCTTCATAACTGATCTGGTGGTTAAGGTGGACCCCAAGGAGAATATCTTTCTGGCAGGTTTCTTTTCTCACCGAAGTACCAATGAGATTGCCGGGACAGTGTTCTACCGCCTGAATGATAAGTTAAAACTGGAAGTGACGTCGACTCAGCGGTTTCCTGAAGGTTTCTTTGAAAAATTCCTCAGTAGACGGCAGGTTGACAGAGGAAAAGAACTGAGCAATTTTTTCCTGGACAATATTGTTTTACGCTCTGACGGTGGGGTCCTTCTTGTTGCTGAGAAGTATTATACGACCTTCAATTCCTATGTGAATATGTACGGATATTGGGTAGATCAGCGCATCTATCACTACGATGAGATCATCGTCAGCTCGGTTGCCGCCAACGGTGATCTGGAATGGAGTGCGGTAGTGGACAAGCAACAGAGTTCTGAGTTTCGTGAGACTCTTTCTTACCTGAATGTAGTTAGTGGAGCGGACCTTTTCCTGATTTATGGAGATCAGCCTCGCCGGTCCCCCCATACCTTGTACTACCGAGAAGTAAGCCTTGACGGCAAGGTTGGCCCCAGGGAGATCCTCCTTGATAAACCTTCCAGGAATGACTCCTTTTACCCCCGATTCTCCTTGCAGATCAGTAATTATGAAGCCCTGCTTGTCTACTACAAAGAGAAGGAAAAAGTATATTCGGTAGTGAAAATGGAGTTTTGAATTCTTCAATTGAGGACTTTTTCGGGGTACGCTTGGGTAGAGCGGACCGGTTTTGACTGAAAGTTTGAGATGTATCTCTCCGTCCATTTTATTGTTGCAAGTCCATCAATGACGAGGCTGTCGCGGATGAACAGGTCCAGGCCGCTGCAACTGCTGCAGCCGAAGAGTGCGGGAAAGCTGCTGGCCTTAGTGCTAATCAGTCACGACCAACCGCCGGACGCCGGTCCCGCAGGACAGGTCGTATGACAAAAAGTAAACTCCTGGTGCCCATCCTGAACAGTCCAAGTTCAACTGTCCGCTAAAGCGCCAAGTCCCTAAAACCTTTCCCAGGCTGCTCACTACGCGTACTTCTGCTTCCTGGTTTCCTGCTTCCAGCCAAAAGCTCTCCCGGGACGGGTTGGGGTAAAGGACCAAGCCAAGGGGAAACCCTTCCACTTCTACGGTATATGTCCTTTCCCTGCATTCGGTTACTTTCGACGGGTCACGAACGGTCAGGTAGTATCTTCTGAATCCCAGTGCCTCTGTCTCCACCAGTGAAGCATTCACATCATTCAGCCCTTCTGCAGG
>JBFGVE010000017.1:0-31956 GCA_041565275.1 Bacteroidia bacterium | reverse complement strand
GTGGCAAGCGTTTGGTTGAGATTCTAAAACAGAAGCAATACGATCCCCGGAAAGTTGAGCATCAAGTAGCAGTGATCTTTGTCGCCACCAATGGTTATCTGGACGAAATTCCAGTGGGTAAGATCCAGGCTTTTGAAAAGGCATATATTGAGAATCTTGAACTCAATCACCGCACTTATCTGGATCAGCTGTTGAAAGCTAAAAAGGTTGAAGGTGAATTGAAAGATGTTTTGGTCGCGGCCTGCAAGGAAACTGCGGCCAGTTATAAGTAATTGCAATATAATCTGCCCGCAATGGCGAATCTAAAAGAAATACGGCAGCGGATAGTAAGTGTAAAATCCACTCAGCAAGTCACCAGAGCCATGAAAATGGTTTCGGCGGCAAAGCTTCGGAGGGCACAAGATAGAATTATAGCACTCAGGCCTTATGCTCTGAAACTGAAAGAGATCATGTCAAATATTACCGGAAATGTTGATCCGAGTAGTATTTCTAGTCCTTTCGTGGAGAACCGCGCCCAAGAGAATGTTTTGGTGATCATAGTCTCTTCCAACCGTGGACTGTGCGGAGCTTTCAACTCTGCAATCTCTAAGCATGCTGAAACCGTTATTAACAGGGATTTTGCAGATCAGAGAAAGGCAGGTAATCTCCAAGTGCTGAATATTGGCAAAAAAGCCTTTGAATATTTCAACCGTCGCAAATATAGCCTCGTTGGCGAGAACCATGATGTTTTCTCCGACCTGAGTTTTGAAGCAGTTAGTGAAGTTGCTGACTTTGTGCTAGATGGCTTTATCGAAGGGAAATGGGATCGGGTTGAACTCGTATTCAATGAGTTCAAAAACGTTTTGGTTCAGGATCGGGTGAATGAACAGTACTTGCCAGTTGCTTCTGTTGATGTAGGTGATTTGGGAGAGCAAGGCACTGCCAATGCGGATTATATTTTCGAACCCGACCAGGCTACAATTTTGGAAGAGCTTATTCCTAAGAGCCTCCGGCTGGCACTCTACCGTGCAGTACTAGAGTCCTACGCAGGCGAACAGGGAGCCAGAATGGCAGCTATGGATTCAGCAACTGAAAATGCAGAGAGCCTGATTAAGGATCTTCGTCTGAAATACAACCAAGCCCGTCAGGCAGCCATCACTACAGAATTGCTCGAAATTGTTGCTGGTGCAGAAGCCCTTGATAGCGGAAACTAATATTCTCCTAAGTCAATTCTGATTTCTATATTTGATCTATGCGGAAACTGACCTATGTTCTGGTCGGGACCACGGGTTTGTTTCTATTCCTCAATCTTTCCCTCCGTATCACTGGAGTTGTGGTTTGGGATGACGCTTATTTCTTTGTACGCTATGCAGATAACCTTTTGGAGAATGGTTCCTGGAGTTGGAACCCGGGAGCCTCTTCTACCTATGGATTGACATCTCTTGCTTATGGTGTCCAAGTTTGTACCTTACGTATCTTCGATGTAGCTCCAGCCCTGACCTTGTGGTTGGGAAGCTTTGTTTGGGGTGGTATTTCCTTGTTGTTGATTGGAAAATTGATGTTTACCTGCACAGGCTCCAAGGGAGAGATTCAACATTTTATAGGCTTTTTGGCCATTGTGACCCTTGCCTTCCAAATCCCCCAGTTGGCACAGCATTTTACCAGTGGGATGGATACCATGATGGGTGTGGCTTGGATCAGTGGGTACTTGCTCCTATTCAAATATTGGGAATCATCATTGTCACTTGGTAAAGTATTTGTGCTAGGACTACTTGGAGGATTGACTTGGTTGGTTAGACCAGAACTGACATTGTTTACAGTTGGCCTGCCATTGGGTGTAGCTCTTTGGTCTGAAACAAAGTTGGTGAAACTTAAAGGCTTGTCTATTTTATTGTTTACGGGGTCCGTTCTGACATCTTGTATTTTTCTGACCAAGAATTATTTTGGAAAGATTTTCCCTCTGGCTTTCTGGGTAAAGTCTGCTGGCTCTTACGGACCAGAGATCACCTTAAAATATCGTCTTGAAGGGTTAGAGCATTTAGGGATATTTGCTGCTTGCAACTGGATACCGTTTGGGGTAATAATAGGTACTATTGTGGCCGGTAAAAAGTACTGGTGGCAGAATCTCAGTCCGGGAGATCGGATGTTATTTGTGGGAGTTTTTCTGTTCCTGATCTATGAGTCAATTTTTGTCCTCCAGATCATGGGTTATAACCAACGGTTCTATTTTCCCGTTTGGCCCGTTTTAATGTATTTGGTGGGGCGCTTTCTGACGATTCTGTTAGAGAAGCATTCCAGAAGGTTATCTATTGGTACCTTCAGGATACAATGGCGAGATACAATGGGACCGATTGTTTTAGTTGCCTTGGCTATCTCTCTTTCTACCTGGTTACAAAGGCCCCGGAATCTTAGACGTGATTGGGGGAAATTTGCAAATGAGGACGTTTATACAGGGATTGGTAAACACAACTGGCCGCTATTGCCTTCTTGGGCAATATTCCCGAATAACTTCAAACTTGGAGGTACAGAGTTGGGTATTCCGGGCGTGATGCACCCGGAAAAAATAGTAGTGGACTTTACAGGTCTTCACGATCCAAAAATGCTAGGAAAATTCTCAGTTGAACACTTGTTAGAACAAGCCCCTGATCTCATATACATGCCTCATCCTGACTATGTTGGAATGCATCAAGTTCTGAATAGGAGTACTGAATTCCAAAATGCTTATCACGTATACGAACCTGAGGTTTTACAGTCCTATCTTGGGATCGCCTTGAGAAGAAAAAGCCAGTATTATTATAAAATGAAAGGAATTGTAGATGACCATTTGTTGTTTTTAGACACAGAAGGCCTACAACCGAATGAAAATGGAGTATTGTAGCTAGAATCACCAGAATCCAGAGGAATTGACTCTGGATTCAGCAGTGATAAAGGTGGGTCTGCTGGTCTTGGATGTGTAGTTACTAATTTTGGAATTTTCGACGGGCGCATGAAAGGTTGTATCGAGAGCAAAAACTGCCGCTACCCGAGTTGGATATCCTACAGAATATGATTTAGCAGGGTTCCCTGAGTACTGAGTTGTCTTAGTTCCCTGCTGACTTTAAAGGCCTTACGGACAGAAGCTATCTGGGCAAGCCTGTGGAGATCAGTACCAATAAAATCGATCAAACCTTTCTTTGCCATTTCTCGGGAAATTCGGGCAGCGCGTCTTCCCCCAGTTCCAGCAAATGATGATAGGTTGACTTGCATCAAGGCCCCTCTTTCCCTAAGCGTTTGGATTGGAGAGACATCCTCATGTTTCCAAAAGTAGTGGTACCGCTCTGGGTGAGCCATGACGGGTGAATAGCCCATCGTTTTCAGACGAAAGATAGTGTGCTGAAGGGAAAGTGGACGGTCGGTATAAGAAGTCTCAAACAGGAGGTACCGTTTTTCGCCACCAAAAGAAAGCAACTCAGAATGATCTAAGTTTTTGATAAACCATTCGTCAAGATAATACTCTGCAGCGGCTTCGATCTCTATTTCAATACCTTCATTTTTGAGAGCTTGCCGTAACTTACCCAAACCACCCAGAATAATTGCAGGGGTATTGCGGTAGGCATCAGACATCACGTGGGGCGTGGTGATGAGTTTTTTAAATCCTAGGCTCTGGAGTTCTTGGATCAGTTGAAGGCTTTCCGCCATATCTGCCGCACCGTCATCAATTCCAGGGATTAAATGAGAATGAATGTCAACTCTCACCCTGGTAAAGGGCGGAGGACCATCATATGAACCTAAGAGATTCCTGAGTATTCTCATTCTAACTTCGACGAAATAGTTTTCGGATAACCCTCGGAATTCGAATATGCTTCCAGAACATCAAGCCAGCAGATTTCCCAGTTTCCTCAGAGTAATAACCATAGTTATAAGCTTTATTTCCATAGCGGCTGTACCTGCGACTCATAACATTGACGGAATTAAAGACGATATAAAGGTTTTTAAGCTTGTGTTCGTCTACTATTTTATCAGGCATCTGAGCAAAGCTTTGTTTTGAGTAGTCTGCCCGGATCACATACAACGTTGCGTCTGAACGTTTGATCAGAGAAGATCCATCTGTGACTAGCCCGATAGGTGGGGTATCAATTATGATATAATCGAAACGTTCACGCAGTTTTTTAAGCAGTTCATCCATCCAAGGTGACTGCACTAGTTCGGCAGGATTCGGTGGAATGGGTCCCGAAGGAATAATCTTGAGGTAATTGTTATCGGTTGGGAAAATGATGTCTTCAAGGTCACTTTGGCCGACCAAGTAGGTTGAGATTCCCTTGTCATTTGCAGTATCAAAGGAAAGGTGCAATTTAGGTTTGCGAAGATCAAGGTCGAGAATTACCACCTTGAGCTCAAGCATAGCAAAAACACCTGCCAAGTTGATCGTGATAAAGGATTTCCCCTCGCCTGAGATAGTAGAGGTAATGGCAATGATCTTGGTTTCATTGCCTGGAGAAATAAACTGGAGATTGGTTCGGATCCCTCGGATCGATTCGGCAAGTGAGGATTTCGGGTTTTTGGTAACTATCAGCTTAGGATATTTTTGGCTAACGCTTATGCTAGATTTCCTCACCATTCCAATGATCGGAGAAAGACTGATATTCTCAATTTCTTCCCGGTACGTGATCGTCGTATTTAGAATACTGGTGATAAGAATGAGTAGGATGCCGGTACAGGCACCTATTCCAAGGCCTATAATATATACATTTCGGATATTTGGAGAAACCGGGCTTACAGGCGTAATGGCCTGATCTACAATCCGAGCAGGAGAAACGATAGAAGCCTTGGCAATCTGGGCTTCTGCTTGTTTTTCAAGCAAGGTTGACAATATCCGCTCCTGAACTTCATACTCTCTGGTTAGAGACAGGTATCGACGTTGAGTTTCGGGAATTTCCAGTAGTTTGGATCGGTTGATTGCAAGGCTTTCTTTGAAGTACTTAGTATTCTTTGACACTTGGTTCTTCATGGATGCAATGCTGCCCATAATCGACTGGCGAAACTCGGAGAGCTTCCGGTTCAACTCTTTGATCTTGGGGTGACTCTCCTGAAAAGATTGAAGAGCTGTAATCTTATCATTGATAATTTCATTGTAAGAAGATATAGAGGCTAGCAGGTTAGGATCACTTAAATTCTCAAGAGAAAAAGGAAGAGTAATCGATTGAGGTTGGTTTTTCATTTCCTCTTCCAGGCGATTCAATTGCACTAATTTGATTTCCTCAAGAGCCAGATTGTCCTCATCGATCCTGATCTTTTCCATATTTAGATTCAGACGTTGCTCAAGGCCGAAGAATTCTTCATCCTCTTGGAATTGCTGTAAAATCACCTCTGCCCTTTCAACTGCGTTTTTGATCGTATCTACTTGGGACCGGATAAAAGAAAGCTGCTGACTGGCTGCCTGAGTCCGGTTCTCAATATCTTGCTTTTGGTAGACAGAAAGCAGTGTGTTGATCAAATTGGAACTGAACTTAGGAACATGATCTTTGCAAGAAATTCTAAGAATGGGAACCAAATGACCTGTCTGTTCTACCTTGAGGCAATTACTTACACGTTTCAAGAGGCTTTTCCAGTTAATTGCTTTCCATTTGTACTCTATGTGAGGAAGCAACTGGTATCGGCCGGTTTCTCGCTTGAAGATCTTGAATTTAAATCCATTGACCTCTATCTGTTCTCCAAAATAGTAGAAATTCTCCTCCATTCCTTCCTCTTCAGAGTACAACCTGAATTTATTTCCCCCAATGAAATTAATGGAGAAATTCCGGTTGTACATGACATTGCTGGATGTGTCGTATTCGACTAAAAAGGGAGCGTCATCCGGATGCATTTCTGAAGTGATCAGAGTACCCAAAAGGAAATAGGCAGTAGTTACCCTCATTTCCTGAAGTGCCCTCAGAATCATAGAACGAGAACGGAGCATTCGAATCTCCGATTGAATATTGGAAGAGAAGTTACCCAGAGACTCCAATAGGCCAAGTCCTTGGGTTGGATTCCTTTCCTCTTCAATGCGAATGGTGGCCGAAGCCATGAAAGTGGGTTTGGAATATCGCAAATAGAGCTTAGAGCAAACCAAGGACACAGCAATTGCAATTACCAGAAAGTACCAACGTTTCCGATATTGGTTCAAAACCTTTACCAGATTGATCTCGTCGCCACCGCCCTTATCGGGCATTTTAAATGCCGATGCCATGAGCTGCTAGTTTCATTGCCTTAGGAGTCCGAAGGTAACCAGCGCAAGGGAACCTACTGTACTTAAAAGAGATAAAAAGGATGCATAAGGAGCCAAAAGATTGCCAAAAATCCGTATTCCTCTAGGTTCTACAAGTATAATATCTTTGTCACGAAGGAAAAGATCAGTAGATTCTATTGCCTCTAATTGAGTCAGATCAAATATATAAATCTCTGGTTTTTGCTCTTTGGAAACTCCTCGAATGACTTTAACCACATCTTTCTTACCGTAAGCAGTTATTCCACCTGAGCTTGCGAGAACCTCTATCAGAGAGGTTCGCTCTCTAGGTAACTCGATGATACCGGGACGCTTTACTTCACCTTGCACTGATACTGAAAGTCCAATGATCTGAACTTCTATACTCGGATTGGTGAAGCTATCTCCATAAAGATCCATCAACTTTTCCTGAACCGCTTCTCGCGTTAAGCCTCCCACTTCTACTGGTCCAACCAGAGGCAGATTGATATTGCCGGCAAGGTCAACCAAAAACACAAATCCCTGATCAGGAGGGCTTTGCAGTCCATTGACAAATTCAACGTTGTTCATGAACCGGATCATAAGCCGGTCGTCCGGAATTATCTTGTGCTGATAATTGGTGTTATCGGTATCTTCATCCACGTTGATCCGCACAACTGGATCATTCAGTTTTTCATAACTTTTGGGAGTGTAAAACAAACGTTGTGATCGGCAACCACTTTGAAGAATGGAAAAAAAGAGCAGAACGCCGATCATAGCTCCCGACCAAACCTGTTGTGTGATGCTGTTACGGATTTTCATTGAATCTAATCCAGGCGGCAAATATAGGAATAAAGCACTAACTCAATCTTTTTAAACTTACTTAGAATCAAATGAAGTAGTCTTTTCCTTGAAATATGCATGAATTACTCTTGAATGTGTCTGGGACATTCCTCCAAATCACAAGCAAGTTATTTTGAATTGGTTCCAAACACAAATGGGGACAGATTTGAATGGTAGACTTGGTTAAAAATTTTCCTTCATTGAACACGTTCTCGGAACAAAGAGGACAGTAAGGTGTTCACAAAGAAGCAATACTGAATATAGGTTTTATCAGTTGAGACCAAAAAATCAAATTCATGGGTATTAAGAAAGAACAAATACTGTTTGCACTGAAACATGTTGACGATCCCGATCTGAAAAAAGATCTGGTAACCCTCAAAATGATCCGTGATGTGAAGGTAGATGGCCTTAAGGTTAGTTTTTCAGTAGTGTTGACTACGCCAGCGTGTCCTCTGAAGGAGAAGATAAAACAGGATTGTATAAATGCATTACACAAGTATGTTCACCCTGGAGTGGTCCCTGATATCCTGATGACTTCTGATGTTACTTCGCAACTTCAGTCTTCTGATCTTCCAAAGGTAAAGAATATCATCGCTGTTGTTTCTGGAAAAGGAGGAGTTGGCAAGTCAACTGTTGCCTCAAATTTGGCGGTGTCTTTGGCTGCTACTGGAGCCAGAGTTGCTCTCTGTGATGCTGATATTTATGGCCCCAGCATCCCAATTATGTTTGGTTTGGAAGGGGAGTTTCCTTTTGTAAAAAAGATTGGAAAGCGAGACATGATGATCCCTTTTGAGCAATTCGGTGTGAAACTGAATTCAATCGGATTCCTAGTTCCAGCGGATCAAGCTATTGTCTGGCGAGGTCCTATGGCCTCCAAGGCTATGCAGCAGTTGATCTTCGACACTGACTGGGGTGAAGTCGATTACCTAATCCTAGACATGCCCCCGGGTACAGGTGATCTTCATCTGACCCTGGCACAACGTTTATCCGTTACCGGTGTAGTAGTGGTAACTACCCCTCAAAAGGTAGCACTGTCCGATGCAAGGAAGGGCGCGGAGATGTTTCGCACTCCCCAAATCAACATCCCCTTATTGGGAATTGTAGAGAATATGGCGTATTTTGTTCCAAGAGATATGCCAGACAAAAAGTACTACATTTTCGGTGAGGGCGGAGGCAGGAGCTTGGCCGATAAAATGTGTGTACCCCTACTCGGGCAAATACCTGTCGTAGAGCAGGTCAGGGAGAGTGGAGACAATGGAATACCTCCAGCCAGCGATCTAGAATCTACTCTTGGCAGAGCTTTTATGGATATTGCTCAGCGAGTCGCTCAACAGGTCGCTATCCGAAACTCATCGAAACCACCTACTCAAAAAGTTGAAATTGTTACCTGATAATGGTTGCACAAGTTGATATGGAGAGTATCCGTAAACGTGTCCTCAAAGCCCTCGAAGGCATGCGGCCGTATCTCAAATCCGATGGAGGAGATGTCCGTCTGCATGACATCACTTCCGAATTGGTCGTTGAATTGGAATTGCTTGGCAACTGTGAGACTTGTGAAATGAGCAATATGACTATGAAAGCGGGTTTAGAGCAGGCGATTCTCCGGGTGGCTCCGGAGATCAAGCAGGTCTTGGCGGTTAAACCTTAAAATTTCTTAAGGTTCTCTCCATGTGATCAATTTGCGTTCGCCTCAAGATCATAGAATAACATTTTAAGATCACTAGTGGCATAGGTCTAGTTTCAGAGAGTGCTCAGAAGCGCTTAAAAAACTGGAATTCCGAGGTGATATGTTCTAATTTTGGTGAAAATAAATCCGAGTTATGCATATCTCCTACAATTGGTTGAAAAAATTCATCGATTTTGACTGGGGTCCTGATGAGTTGTCAGATCGGCTTACCATGTCAGGTCTGGAAGTGGAAGGCCAGGTACAATTTGAGTCTATCCCCGGTGGATTGAGAGATGTTGTGGTAGGGGAAATACTGACCTGCGGCAAGCACCCTGGTGCAGACAAACTCAGTATCTGCTCGGTGGATATCGGTTTTGACGAGCCCCTTCCTATCGTTTGCGGAGCTAGCAATGTTGCCTCCGGGCAAAAAGTAGTAGTAGCCACTGTGGGTGCAACGCTTCATCCTATTGCAGGGGGGACTCTAAAGATAAAAAAGTCGAAGATCAGAGGAGAAGTTTCAATGGGAATGATCTGTGCTGAGGATGAACTGGGAATTGGAGTTAGCCACGATGGGATCATTGTTTTAGACCCATCTACCAGGGTAGGGACGCCAGCCTGCGAAGTTTTCAATTTAGAGAAGGACACTATTCTTGAGATAGGGCTGACTCCTAACCGAGTAGATGCTGCCTCGCACTACGGAACTGCCCGTGAGGTCGCTGCCCTTTTAGGAAAAAAGGTACAACTTCCTGAGGTCCCTGAGTTTGATCCTTCCACCCAAGTTTCCAATCCGATCGCGATTGATCTCCCAGAACCAAGTCGTTGTGACCGTTATGTGGGAATTTACATTGCCGGTGTAAAAGTCAAACCTTCACCAGATTGGATGCAGTTCCGACTTAAGTCCATCGGCCTCCGCCCGATCAACAATATCGTAGACATCACCAACTATGTCCTCCATGAGTTGGGTCAACCTCTACATGCATTTGATGCCGACCGGATACGGGGCAACCACATCGTAGTTCAAACCCTTAACGAAGATGCCAATTTCACTACTCTTGATGGTATCGAACGGAGTATCCTGGCCCACAAAGATCTGATGATTTGTGATGGCAAAGGTCCGTTAGCTGTTGCTGGAGTTATGGGAGGACAAAATTCCGAAGTAGATGTCACCACCCGGAACATTTTTTTGGAAAGTGCCTATTTCGAGCCATCTGGTATCCGTAAGACTGCCAACCGTCTGAACATAAATACAGATGCCTCTTACCGTTTTGAGCGTGGTGCAGATCCACATATTACTCGTATCGCAGCACTCAGAGCAACAGCAATGATCCTTGAATTGGCAGGTGGCACAGCTTCAAGGATAGAAGATGTTCAGAAAGACGAACACCCCTGGTTTGAAATTGAATTCGACTTGAGCCATGCCAAACGTATCATGGGTATCAACTTAACCAAAGAAAAGATCGTCTCAATCTTGACCTCATTGGAAATTCAAGTGGCGGAAGGCGTAGACAAGGAGAAACTAATGCTTTTGGTTCCTCCTTACCGAGTGGATGTAAAGCGTCCCCAGGATATCATGGAGGAAATCCTGCGTATTTACGGGTACAATAAGGTTCCTATGCCAGGCAGCAGCAGCATGTCTCTGAACCTCACCCAGAAGATAGATACAAGTGCCCTGGCACAAAAATATTTAGACCAACTGGCTACAACCGGTTACAATGAAATTCTTTCCTGTCCTCTGATTCCAGAAACATTTTCAAAAGACACTACCGTAAATCTAATCAATAACCTGACTAGCGAAATGGCTGTCCTAAGGGCTGACATGGTTTATACCGGACTGGAGACGATCGAATACAATCACAGGTATAAAAATTTCGACTTACATTTAGTTGAATTTGCCAAAACATACCACAGGAGCAAAGATGGATATACAGAAAAGGAATGGATTGTCCTCTATCTTACTGGATCCGCTCGTCCTGCTAACTGGCAACAAAAAGTCTCACCTGCAAATATTTATACCCTAACCCGCGAAATGGAACGCCTTGAAAGCCTCTTTGGCTTCCGGGGTATTTTCCGGGAAATGGAAGAAAATGAAACCTACGTATATGGAGTGGAATTGCTATGTGGAAAGACCCTTATCGCAAGATATGGTCGCCTACAAAATGCGCTAACTGCCAAGCGAGAGATCAAAGGTGAAGTATTCATGGCCGAGATCGACTGGGAAAAACTCCTTAAGGAATACGAAAAGCACCAGGTAAAATATATACCCCCGTCGAAGTTCCCATCCATCGAAAGGGATATTTCAATGATCGTACCGGACAAAGTGTCTTACAGCTCCTTGGTTACTGCAATTCGTGCATGTAACCCGAAGTTGATACGCGAAGTCGGCATCACAGATGTTTACAAGGGAAGCCGGATCGGAGAAGGTAAAAAATCTTATTTGGTAAATATTACTCTTCTTGACAATGATAAAACGCTGACGGACAAAGCTGCAGACAAAACCATGTGTCGTATCTTTCAGATGCTTGAAGGGGACTTTGGAGTTGAGGTAAGGCGCTAGTACTTCAAGTAATTTCCAAAGACTAACGCTTTATCAGTCTGCTTTCCTTTACTCAAGGGGGTCATCAACATTTTTAATGTGATCCCTTTTTCTTATTTTTGGAGGAATTCCCAATTAGAGCACTGTGGAGCAATTGCTGGAAAAACTCGACGAGATCAGTGAAAAAGCTGAGTACTTGAGCAGCCGTACAGCGGATCTGGTCACGGAAAACCGTTCTTTAAAGAGCAAAATTGCCACACTCGAGGAGCAGCTCAGCGAACGTGAAGGAGCTTACTCAAGGTTATCTGAGCAACTCGAAATTGTCAGGATGGCCCGGAGCATGGAGGGAAAAAACGGAAGCGAGCATGCTGAGGAGTTCAAACAAAAGATCAATGCATATATTCGAGAAATAGATCAATGCTTGAAATTGATCGGAACATGATCTGAGTAGACCTCAGAAAGACAGGAAAAAGCACTTTGGAAAAATATTCTATCAAAGTAAATATAATGAACCGTCCTTATCCGCTTCTTGTGAAGCCTGAGGAAGAGGTTTCGGTTCGAAATGCCGCGAAACTTATTAACGATCGCATAAAAAGCTACAAAGATAAATTCAGCGTTCAGGACGATTTAGACTTGGTGATAATGTGTTGCTTGGAACTGGCAACCGATAATGTGAACCAGGGCGAGAAACGGAAGTTAACTCGAAAATCGGCACTGGATAAATTGGAGCACATAGACGAAGTCTTGAATACGTCGATATTAAGCACTGAAGAAGTGCCGCGATCTAGCTAAAACCACCTTTTTGCTTTTTTCCTGTAATTTCCGATCGTTTCCGTTGGTTGCTCTCATTTAAATCACATTACAAAAGTTAATGGAAGCAGTTTACATCGGAATAGGTCTGTTGGTGGGATTTGCCATCGGATTCGTAATTTCCAAGAAGAATACAAATACCAAGGTCTTAGAGGCCGAATTGGAAGCAAAGAAAATCCTCGCTGATGCGGAAGCAAAAGGAGAGCAAATCTCTAAGGACCGGGTTCGCCGTGCCCGTGAGAAGAGTAAAGAAATGAGACGTGAGTTTGAGGCAGATGTCAAGGAAAGAAGTAAAAAGCTAGAGGAAGCTGAGAAGCGAGTCAAGCAAAAAGAAAATACCCTCAACCATAAATACGAGCAGGTTAAAAAGGACCAAAGTAGATTGGACGCTAAACAACAAAGTATTGATTCTCGTCTTGAGGCAATTGAAAAAAAGGATGAAGAACTTGCTCGCCTGATCCAGAGTCAATTGGGAGACCTTGAAAGGATTGCAAACCTAACTGCTGACGAAGCCCGGGAAAAGATGATGGAAAAGCTTGAGAACGAAGCCCGGACCATGGCCTCTTCTACTATTAAGAACATCATTGAGCAAGCCAATCTCACGGCCAGTAAGGAAGCCAAGAAGATCGTTATCCAGACGATCCAGCGCACGGCCGCAGAACATGCTATTGAGAATACAGTTTCTGTCTTCCACCTTGAAAACGACGATATCAAGGGGCGGATTATTGGTCGTGAAGGCAGGAATATTCGCGCTATTGAAGCAGCGACAGGTATTGAAGTCATCGTGGACGATACACCTGAAGCTATTATCCTATCCGGATTCGATCCTGTCCGCCGGGAGATAGCCCGCCTTGCTCTGCAAAAGTTGGTTTCTGATGGACGGATCCATCCCGCCCGCGTTGAAGAGGTGGTCAAGAAAGTTTCCAAACAAATCAATGAAGAGATCGTAGAGACTGGGGAACGTACGGTGATTGATCTTGGTATCCACGGTCTTCACCCCGAAATGATCCGAATGGTCGGACGGATGAAGTACCGTTCCTCTTACGGACAGAACCTCTTACAGCACAGTCGTGAGGTTGCCAACTTGTGTGCTACTATGGCCGCAGAACTTGGCCTCAATGCAAAAAAAGCCAAGCGTGCAGGCTTGCTCCATGATATCGGCAAAGTGCCTGAGGATAATCCTGAATTACCCCACGCTATCCTTGGTATGCAACTCGCCCAGAAGTGGGGAGAGCCCGATGACATTTGCAACGCTATCGGTGCTCACCACGACGAGATTGAAATGACCCATACAATATCGCCCATTATCCAGGCATGTGATGCTATCAGCGGCTCTCGCCCCGGTGCCCGTCGCGAAATTATCGAAGGCTATATCCAACGGTTAAAGGATCTTGAAAAACTGGCTCTCCAATTCCCCGGAGTTGTCAAGTCTTATGCAATCCAGGCTGGCCGGGAACTCCGTGTCATCGTTGAATCCGAAAAGGTAACTGACGAACAGAGCGAGATGATAGCTTTCCAAATCTCCGAGAAAATTATGAAAGAGATGCAGTATCCCGGACAGATCAAGGTTACTGTGATCCGTGAGAAGCGGGCCATTTCCTACGCAAAATAAATTCTGTAAATGTAAATCGGGGATCTATGGGTTTCATTCAAAAGAACCGTTTTTCCCATGAGGGGTGGGTGTTCGCTTGGACCCGCCCGTATTGGACCTACTAAAATGGAATACAACTGCCCCAACTGCGGTGCGCCTATACATTTCCACTCCAGGGTGGCGATCTACACGACCTGTACCCACTGTTTATCCAATATTGTCCGCCGGGACATGGATTTGGAAAAAGTTGGGGAAGTTAGCGAACTGCTAAATGACATGTCCCCGTTTCAGGTGGGCACAAAAGGCCATTACAAGGAAAAATGGTTCCAACTCCTAGGCCGTATCAAGGTTAGCTATTCGAGAGGAATGTGGAGCGAATGGTATGCCCTGTTCGAAGACAATAGCCAAGGATGGCTGGCAGAAGCTCAAGGACTTTACATGATGAGTTTTGAACAAAAACAAATCCCCATACCCCCCTTCAATCAACTCCAGCTTGATCAGAGGTTCCCTTTGGGAGATGAAACATACATCGTCGATGACCGTAGGGAAATCACCTACCTAGGGAGTGAGGGTGAATTACCCTACATGTTTAAGCAAAATTTTAAAGGCTACAGCACCGACCTTAGAGGCCCCAATGGAAAATTTCTAAATTTCCTATACGGACCTGAAGGCGACCAAGCCTTCCTAGGTAGTTATCAACCCTTTGATGAATTTAACTTTACGAATCTGAGAAAGCTACATGGCTGGAATTGAGCACATACCTAAGTCGCCTCTTGGCGGAGTTAGTGCTTTTCAATGTGGTAATTGTGGAGGACAAGTTAAACTCCATGCCCCGGGCCAGACTATGCGGGCGGCCTGCATCCATTGTGGCGCCATTATTGACCTGACCAATCCTGACTTCAGGGTGCTTGAAAAGTTCAACCGAAAGGTTAAGTTCAAGCCGATCATTCCGATCGGAACGAGAGGGGTGATAGATGGTACAGAATGGGAAGTCATCGGATTAATGACCCGAAAGGTAGTAGGCTCCCGGTACAAGTGGGAAGAGTATCTTCTTTTCAATCCCTACCAGGGATTTAGGTGGTTGCTTAACCAATATGGCCATTGGAGCTTTTCCACACCTCTTCTTGAACATCCTAAGGGAAGGGTCGGCAGGAAGATGAGTTATGAGGGAAAATCATTCCAAGCTTATTCAAAGGGCAAAGCTGAGGTAATCTTTGTCTTTGGTGAATTCTATTGGGAGGTCAAGCGAGGAGAGAGAGTTGAAACAAGGGACCTTGTCAATGCCCCTGAGATGCTCAGCTTGGAATTTGACGCTTCGGGTAAGAACTGGACCAAATCCATCTACCTGGAGCCAGAAGTGCTAAGGGCCAGCTTTGGCAAAGACTTGAAACTGCCTGTCCGAAAAGGCATTGCTCCCCACCAACCCAATCCCTATCGTACCCTGCTGAAGTCCATATTGCCCGTTTTCCTGGCTGCTGTTGCCTTCCTTGTCATTGGCCAATTTTGGCTGTACCAAGGCAATAGTCAGGTATTGTATGCGGATTCAGGCTCCGTACTCATTGCAGATGATTCAGGGGTCCAGAACACGGAGGAAGGGCGAGAATTGGTCTCACCTCCATTTCGTATAACAGGAAAGACCGGTAACGTTGAAGTGACTATGGCATCTCCCGGAATTAATAATTCGTGGCTGGAAGGTCAAGGGTATCTGCGGAACTTGGAAACCAATAAAACATATCCCTTTACCGTGACTTCTGAATACTATTCTGGTTATACAGACGGAGAGAGTTGGTCAGAAGGAAACCGAAAAGGGAGTAGGGTCATCAATTTGGTACCACGTGGAGATTATGAAATGGTGGTAAATTTATATTCCGGTCAGCCAGGCCTCCTCAGCTATGAGATCGTCTTAAAACGCAATGTGGAGATCTACTCTAATTTCCTGATCGTACTCAGCCTGATAACACTCCCAATTCTGTATCTGAGTTTCAGGTCCAGCGATTTTAAGAAAAAGCAATGGCTCGATTCCGACTACAGTAAATAAAAAAACCACAAACAGCTAAGATGAAATCAAGAACTAAACGATTCCGCCTAATCTACATTCTCATTGTAGCTGCTTTAATCGGAGGCTATTTTACAGGAGGAGCTACGGGATTTCGCTTGCTCAGTGCAGGAGCTACGATCTCTGCAGTAGTCACTGGTCCCACTTTGATCCGACATAAATAAAATTATTTCTTCCATCTCAGAGCAATTCTTTCCACTTAGAACAATTTCTGTCCACCATGAAAGATTATATCGACTTACCCCTCCTGATCAATGCCGTGATCTTTTCCCTGATCGGCATTTTGGTCTTCCTCTTCGCAAGCTGGATCTATGACAAGGTAACGCCCTTTGATCTTTGGGAAGAGATCGTAAAGAACAAAAACACCGCTTTGGCCATCGTGGTCGGGTCAATGTTGATCGGCCTCTCCATCATTATTGCCTTCGCCCACGGTTAGTCAGCGTTGGCTCTCCCGGTGATGATGGATGCCAAGAAATGAAATACCTGCTCCTCATATCGGTATTTGTCATTGCTACCTGCGGACTGGTCTATGAACTGGTCGCCGGTACGCTGGCCAGTTCTCTTTTAGGGGACTCTGTCACTCAATTCTCTATCATTATTGGTGTCTATCTCTTCTCAATGGGGATAGGCTCCTTTATTTCCAAATACATCCGTAAACATCTTATCCCGACTTTCATCCGGATTGAATTGCTCATCGGTTTGGTCGGAGGGTTTAGTTCCTCCATTCTCTTTGTCCTTTTTGAATACATTGAGGCTTTTCAGTCCTTACTGTATGGCCTTGTTACCCTGACGGGCCTACTTGTAGGACTTGAGATTCCAATTCTTATGCGGATCCTGAAGGATCAATTTGATTTCCGGGACTTGGTCTCGAATATATTCACATTCGATTACATCGGTGCCCTGTTGGCATCCTTACTGTTCCCGTTGTTGCTGATGCCCCGTCTCGGATTGATCCGGACTTCCCTTCTTTTTGGCATTCTTAACGTGTTGGTTGCCATTGCGGCAGTCTACGTATTCGATGCTGAGATCCGTCGCAAGACCATGCTCCGTTTCAGTGCAGTTGTTAGCTTGACTCTTCTCATAATTGGGATGGTATTCGCGGGCAATATCCTCAGTTACTCAGAAAAAATCAGCTACCAGAACAGTATCGTTTATGCAAAATCCTCCCCCTACCAGCGCATTGTCCTCACTCGCAAAGGGGAAAGGTTCCGGCTCTTTTTGAATGGTAACCTTCAATTTGATTCTCAGGACGAGTACCGATACCATGAAGCCTTGGTACATCCCGGACTTGCCGCCCAGGATTCACCGCGCAAGGTCTTGGTGCTGGGGGGAGGGGATGGTCTGGCAGTCCGGGAAATCCTACGTTATCCCAGCATTGAACAGATTGATTTGGTGGACTTAGACCCTTTGGTTACTGACTTATTTACCAATCGCGCGAGCCTCAGTCTTCTCAATCAGAAGGCACTGACTGCCCCCAAGGTATCCGTATTCAATGCCGATGCCTTTACTTGGCTGAGGGAAAATAAAACCCAATACGATTTTGTTGTAGTCGACTTTCCCGATCCGGTCAATTTCTCAGTGGGCAAGCTTTATACCTTGCGGTTCTACCGCGAATTGAAAACCCACATCGCTCCAGGTGGGGGCATGGTGGTGCAATCCACCTCTCCTTATGTGGCGCCGAAATCTTTCTGGTGTGTAGACCAGACATTGCGGGAAACGGGTTTCCGCACTGTACCTTACCATTGCTATGTGCCTTCTTTTGGAGAATGGGGCTTCATTCTTGCCCATGACCAGACCTGGATCCCCCCCGACAAATATCCTGAAAATCTCAGGTTCATCAGTCCTGAAACTGTCCGTCAATTGGTACATTTCCCTCCTGATATGATCGCTCGAGGCCTGGAATGCAACCGCCTGAACAACCAAGTTCTGGTTCAATACTTTGAAGAGGAGTGGTCGAAGTATGAGTGAACGAAAGAAATTTTCCCGTAAGAAGTTCCTCAAATGGGGATTGGCCGGACTCGGTGTGGTAGGGGGATTGACATTCTTTTCCGGTATTTTTGCCGATCGGAAACGGATCATCCCCGGGGAAATTATGGGTGGCAATGCCGAGATAGGACACCTGCTGCGCGAGGCTATTCGTGCTGATGTAGTAGAAGAGCTTGAATATGACATAGTGGTTGTGGGCGGTGGGGTCGCTGGTTTGAGTGCAGCTTGGGAACTGAAGCGAAGGGGAGTCCGCAATCTTATCCTCCTTGATTTAGACGACAAGGTAGGTGGGAACGCAGTCAGCGGCGAATCCAATGGATCTCGTTATCCCTGGGGGGCACATTACCTTCCCTTACCCAATCTGGACAACCGTGATCTCCTCAATTTATTGGAAGAATTTGGTTGCCTGACCGGCTATCAAAATGGCCTTCCTGAATATGAAGAATTATATCTCTGTCATGCGCCTCAGGAACGCCTTCTGATACATGGACTCTGGCAGGAGGGTCTTGTTCCGAAGGTAGGGGCCGGAGAAGTGGAACAGGCTGAGATCGCTCGCTTTTTCGATTTTGTACAAGGGTTGAAGGGACGGCTTGGGAGCGATGGCAAACCGCTGTTTACCATTCCATTGGATGGGAGTTCCTCCGATGCAAGGTGGCGACTCCTTGACCAAATGACTTTTTCAGACTGGCTTTCAAAGGAAGGATATGCAAGCCGATATTTACTCTGGTACCTCAATTATTGTTGCAGGGATGACTATGGAGGTACCCTTGAGACAACGAGTGCTTGGGCTGGCCTCCACTATTTTGCTTCCCGCAATGGGCTCGCTGCCAATGCCGCTCCCAATTCAGTCTTGACTTGGCCGGAAGGCAATGGCTGGCTAGTGAACCGCTTCTACATGGCATTGAAGGATTTTATCAGGACGAGATCGCTGGTATTCTCTATTTCTGAGCAAAGTGACCAGGTATTGGTTCGGACTCTGGATACACAGACGAAGGAAGTGGCTGAGATCAAGGCGAAGAAGGTGATATTTGCCGGTCCGCAATTCTTAAGGAAGTATTTGATGGCTAAGAGTGGAAGAAAGAATGGGCTGGATCTGTCCTGTTTCAGTTATGTTCCTTGGGTGGTTGCCAATGTGCATTTGAGCAAACGGCCTGCCGGAATAGGGCGACCACTTTCATGGGATAATGTCGCTTATGGATCTGATTCTCTCGGATACATTGTGGCGGACCACCAGCTTTTGGGGCAGCGTTCGGAGACGGTTATTACTTGGTACAAGGCGCTGACTGAAGGTAAGCCAGCAGATGAACGGAAGGCTGCCCAGTCGAGGACTTACAGTGAGTGGCAGGAGACGGTGGTGAAAGACCTGGAGTGGATGCATCCTGGTATCCGCTCGGATATCAAACGACTGGACGTTTGGATCTGGGGACATGGGATGATCCGGCCAGAGCCGGGGTTCATTACAGGCGAAGATCGCAGGTTGGCTGCGGAACCAGTGGGTCGGGTCCATTTTGCCCATACAGACTTGTCTGGTATCTCAATCTTTGAAGAGGCCTTTTCACAAGGACTGCGGGCGGCACGAGAAGTTTTGGAAGAGGGGATTGTATGAGCAACAGCCGTTTCAACCTGGGCTTTATCGCAGGTCAACCCTGGATCCATTCACCTTGGACAGATATCATTTTTGTGCTTTTCCCTGCATTTCTGGCAACAGGACTCGTTTTGTGCTTCCCTGGATTCTTCCGGGAAAGCAGCGAGATGCAATCTTGGTTTTGGTTACTGTTCATTGTCGGGGTTGATGTTGCACATGTCTACAGTACTCTTTTCAGAACATATTTAGACAGGCAGGAATTCAATAAATACCGCCGTCCCTTGTTGCTGATCCCAGCTGTGGCCTGGGGAGCTGGGACCACGCTCTACATGATTGATGATATGTTATTCTGGCGGATATTGGCTTACCTCGCAGTCTACCATTTCGTTCGTCAACAATATGGTTTTTTTTCGATCTATGCCCGCAGGGAGGAACGTGCCCGCTGGGAGCGGTTGATTGATTCAGGCGCGATCTATATGGCAACCATTTATCCACTGGTCTATTGGCATGCCCATTTACCCCGGAATTTCTTTTGGTTCCTCCCCGGTGATTTTGTGGGTATTCCTTCCCCTGTTCTGGAATACGTGGCTTTGGGAATCTATGGATCGTTCCTTCTGCTTTACATGGCCAAAGAGGTTTGGTTTACTGTGGAAGGACGCTCTTTCAACTTACCCAAGAACCTTGTCCTGCTGGGTACCATTCTTTCCTGGGGGATTGGGATTGTCTGGATGAACGGCGACCTTGCCTTTACAGCTACCAATGTACTTGCGCACGGTATCCCATATATGGCTCTGATTTGGTTTTATGGACGTAAAAAGGGGCAAGTCAGTGAGATGGGTGCATCTGCTAAGTCAAGATACACGATCATGTGGAAGTCATTTTTCAAAGCTGAGTTCCTGCCGTTATTTATAGGGATCTTGTTTGTGCTGGCCTATTTTGAGGAAGGTCTATGGGACGGCCTGGTTTGGAGGGACCATGGTGATTTGTTTCCTTGGGCAAAAAGCTTCCCCGGGATAAAGGATAAGTGGATGCTGGCTCTCGTGATCCCTTTGTTGTCAATTCCGCAAGTAACCCACTATGTAATTGATGGTTTTATCTGGCGGGTTCGCAAACCAAAATCTGAACTGGAGCGATCTGTCTTTGGGAGAAACCAATAGGTGAGATAAACGGATGCAGGACAGATGGGGGGACAAAGGATCCATTTATGTAAATTTACCAATCTCCGGATGAAGATCTGTTATTCAAATTCTACCAGATGAAGGTTTACGCACTAGACTTTTGCCTTGAACTCCGCTCCAGTCTCCCAGCAGCGTATTTCACCTGGCAGCAGTTGGAACTTATCGACATCATTGATCAACTGTGTAATAAGGGAGTTGACTTCCCGGATCAAATGTTCTACGCAGAAGCATCTCTGGAGAGCATGGACTTGGTACGAACTCTTTTGGAGGATGCAAAAGTCGCTGTACAGCGTTCCACATTGGTGCTATTCTTTGCGGAGCCAATGGAAGTCACTCATTTTTTGGAAGTACTGCGAAACGGCTATCGATCTGAAACTGCTGCTGGTGGTCTAGTGTACAATAGTTCAAATGAATTGTTGCTGATCGAGCGGCTTGGGCGCTGGGACCTTCCTAAAGGCAAGGTGGAGAAAGGGGAGTCTTTGGAAGAGGCTGCCTTGCGGGAAGTAGCTGAGGAAACCGGGTTGAAAGGGCATGTTCTCAAGTCTCATTTTGAAGACACCTTCCATGTTTTCGAGCAAAATAAGAAGTGGAAATTCAAGACAACGCATTGGTACGAAATGTTGGTTGAGAGCACAGGAAGGGTTAAACTGATACCCCAGGCCGAAGAGGGTATTACTGAAGTAAGGTGGTGGGCCAAAGAAGCTTTGTCTTCTGAATTGCCCCCTACCTATCCTCTGATCGAAGGTCTTTTACGCAAAAAGAGGCTTTCCTCATGAGAGCAACTCCAAAGCCTCCTCTTCATGAGACAGACCCTTCATATCTTCACAACAGACAATTACTGGAGAGCGATTTGACAGAGATCACTCTCATTGACAGAGATCACTCTCACTGACAGAGATCACTCTCACTGACAGAGATCACTCTCACTGACAGAGATCACTCTTCCTTTATTAATTTCCCATCCTCAACAAACGACTGGATTTGAACTTCTCCATCTTCTCTGACCATTTTTCTTTTCCGAATTTTCTTTGAGTTCTCCCAATAGGTGTAATAATCCGTCCAAAGTCTTTCCTGATGGAGAAACTTTTCAAACGAAACCAACAACCCTCCTTCGAAAGTGCCTACATAATAGGCGTCTAACTTATGAGTCTCTTCCTTGGAAATCTCCCCTTTGGGTCGCATGGGAATTGAATACCCACTCCAGCCGGAAAAATACTTCACGGCCCCACCTTCGTTAGCACTTTGCATTTTTTGGGATTTGGTACAAGAATTAAATGAAAATAAAAGACCTATCAGGCAAAAGAAAGTAAGGATCTTCGGGCTATTCATTTATTTTTACTCTGTTTCTACTCCGGAATTGACCAGCATCGCCTCTTGGAAAGTGTGACAGTTTTGACCAGCTCCAAAGGTCCATCTCAATTCTCCTTCCGTTCCTCCGAAGGTATCAACAAGGCCTACGGGATTTTTTGGCCACCAACCATAACTCTCGCCAGGACCAAGCTCTGTCCACCAGTGACCGTATTTGTCATCACCAGTTAGATGGATGTTGTTACGCTTCACTTTAATGGTAGTAGAGGTACTGGTACCACCGCCACCTTTCTTGCCTCCGCTGGCCTTCAACTGAAAAGGAGATTTGAAATTAGTCCCTGAGGAAAACGTCAATCTTTGGGATTCTTGGCTTGATTTTTCTCGAAACTTTTTCATGAGATTAATTATAACTTAGAATAGACAAAAGATGATGCTAAATTATAGCAGAATTATGTCGAAATTCCAAGATATGCCACTAAAAAACAACTACGTACAAGCATTCCCGGTCAAGTCTTGTTAAATTTGCCCCATGACCCTGCAAAATGATCTACTGCTCCGTGTTGCTCGTGGCGAAAAGGTGGAGCGCCCCCCTGTATGGCTGATGCGTCAGGCTGGACGGTTCCTGAGCGAGTACCGCGAAGTCCGGGCCAAAGCGGGTTCTTTTAAGAACCTGATTGCCCATCCCGAAATGGCCGCCGAAGTCACCATTCAACCGGTGGATTTGATCGGGGTCGATGCAGCCATTATCTTTTCGGATATCCTCGTCCTCCCCGAGGCCATCGGCCTCAACTATGAGATGATCGAAAAGAAAGGCCCTTTCTTCCCTGAAACAGTCCGTACCCTGTCTGATCTGGACCGACTTCATCCCATAGAGGATGCCTCTAACCTGGACGATACCCTGGAAGCGATCCGCATTGTCAAGCGGGAACTCAACGGACGAGTCCCACTGATCGGTTTTGCCGGCGCTCCATGGACCATCTTCTGTTACATGACCGAAGGGCAAGGCTCGAAGACATTTTCGGTTGCACGGTCACGGCTTTACCAGGATCCGGAATTTTCCCACACCCTGATGAGCATGATCACAGAGTCGACAATCCATTATCTGAAGCAACAAATTGCTGCGGGAGCAGATATCATCCAGGTATTTGACTCTTGGGCTGGTGTTCTGGGAAGAGACCTCTATGAAGTCTATGCGATTCCTTACCTGGAGCAGATCTGTGATGCCATCACCGATGTACCCGTGATTGTATTTTCAAAAGGCGCCTTCCACTCTATTGACCTGATCGGTCAGTTAGATTGCCAGGTGATCGGGCTGGACTGGCTGATTGAACCCCAGGCAGTACCTATGTTGGCTCCCGGAAAAGCATTTCAGGGAAACCTGGACCCGGCTGCACTCTATGCCGATTTCGAATTGATAGAAGCCCAGACGCTGCACATGCTGGACCAATTCCCCCCCGGAAGGCATATCGCTAATCTGGGACATGGGATCTATCCCGATTTGCCCCGCGAAGCGGTACAATTATTCGTAAATACTGTGAAAAACTTTACGTATGGACCCTATGAATTGCAGGAAGAAGATGACCTTTACCAAGAGGGAGGACTCCAATTCGGAGAGGCATAAATCAACTGCACAACTTTTTTCCGCCTAGACATGAATAAGATACTCTTTTGCCTGTCCATGTTAATTCTGTTCAGCTGCAGGTCAGAGAACAACACACAGGCCAACAGCAACAGTTTCAACCCTGTAGATACCAATTTCCGGAACACAGGGCTATTGATCCCCAAAGGAGATTTCGCCTGCAATATACTGTTCCGGGAAGGCGATCTGATCTTCGCTCCCGGGGGCGAAACAGAGTTGGTACCTGCCAGAGGGCGGCATGACTTTATCACTTTTATTCCAATCAAGGAGGAGCCTGACCACGGAATTTTGTGGGTAAACCACGAAACTGTGGATACAAATAGCCGCCTGGGAGATGGTGGTGGAGCCACCATCATGGAGGTTTTAAGAGATCCTTCGGGTGAGTGGACAGTGATCGGCCCTCCTCATGCCATTGATTTTAGCCCTGTTGGTGGTACAATGGGCAATTGCCTGGGTGCATTCACTCCTTGGGGAACCGTTCTTACTTCCGAGGAGGTAGAACCTGTTCGAAATCTGGATTTCTTCCCCAAAGATGGTCCTCCCATGTTGAGAGACACCAGTGAAGTAGACAGTTTGCCACGGTGGGCAAGTTATGGTTGGATGGTAGAAGTGGATGTGGACAGGAAAAAGGCTATCCGAAAGAATTATGCCATGGGCAGGTTCATGCATGAAGGGAATTATTGTATGCCCGATGGTAGAACGGTATATATGATGGATGACGAGGCTCCGGGGGTATTCTTCAAATTTGTCGCTGATCAAGAGGGTAGTTATGAACAGGGGCAGTTGTACGCGTTCCAACTCTCGAATGAAGGGAACCGCGGATCTTGGATTCCTTTGTCACGTGACCGGGACTCCCTGGTTTTTGCCCGAAAAATGGCACTGCAGCGTGGAGCAAGCATCTTTATTCGCCTGGAAGACATTGAGTTGAGCTCCGACGGCATATTTTACATCACCGAAACAGGCAAAGACAGTGTTGATCTGTCGAAGGGAATTGGATTGGGAGGAAGGGTTGCGCCCTGGCTGGATCCGCACCACCTGGGAAATGGAGTTTACGATGACCCTTATGGTCGCATCCTGACCTTCAATCCCGGAACCAATTCGCTGCGCGTATTTTTGGAAGGAGGACAGGCTAAGAAGGACAAAAGTATTCACCTAAGCAATCCGGACAACCTGGCTATAGACCTCAAACGAAACCAATTGGTTATTCATGAGGATATCAATCAAGTCAGCAGAGAAAGAGTCCCTGAAAAAAGCCAGCACTGGATCAACGAAGTGTACATTTTAGATCTTGGCATTCGGGAACCTGCTCTGGATAACCTTCGCCGTTTGGTGGTGGCTCCCCACAGAGCAGAAACGACAGGGGGCGTATGGAGTCCTGATTTTTCCACTCTCTTTTTCAATATACAACATCCCGCAAGATCCAACCCCCCACCGTTCAACCGTGCATCCACGGTTGCTTTGACTGGATGGGAGAGTTGGGAGTAGAAATCAGAAGTTCCGGATATGAATTCAGCTCCTGATATGAATTCAGTTTTGGATTTGAATTCGGCTCCTGATCAGATGGATTCAATTCAATGTTTGTTAAATTCGCAGCATGAATAAGGTACTTGTGATCGGTCCCCGTTCCCGCCTCGATGAATTCAGACAACTGCATCTTCAAGACGCTGAAATCAGCTACCTGGATCAGTTTTACATCGACTTGGACCATGAAGGGATCTCCCTTGAAGGTATTGACAAGCCCAACGACGAGTACTACATTGACAATCTGGAGTTGACGGACTTTCAAATCGTATTCGATCTGGCCCTGGATGATAATGTAGAAAATATTTACCTGTACACGGGTCATGATCACTTGGTCGTTTTCGGGTGTGCGGTTAAGCAAACCCTGGCAGAAATGGTATTTGAGACTACCTATGATCCGGGATTTAATCTGTATGGTATGAATGCCATTCCAACTTTTATTGACCGGTCTCGGCTGGAGTTGAGCCTCTATGACGATCATTCCGCAAGCGATCTGGATGAATTGATGGCTTCTCTGGGATTGGAATACGATTTGGTAGATGACAGAGTGGGGATGGTCACCCCCCGGATCGTATGTATGATCATCAATGAAGCCTGCTTTGTTCTTCAAGAAGGAACTGCTGGAATTGCAGAAGTGGACCAAGCGATGAAGTTAGGGACCAACTATCCTTACGGACCTTTTGAGTGGGCCGACAATATCGGAATACACAATGTTTTCGATATTTTGGTAGCTCTGAAGGAAGAGAGCGGAGAAGAAAAGTATAAAATGGCTCCTCTGCTGAAACGCTACTACCTGAAAGAAGAGAATTTCATGAATTACGACCTGAATTGATCTCTATTGTTCAGGTAGATATACGTTTGGAAGAAGAGGAAAACCTCATTTTCAGAACACCCAAAATGGCCTCCTTGAAAATTCCCTGGTTCATCTTGGATTCTCCACGGGTACGGTCTGTAAATGTGATGGGTACTTCTTTGATCTTAAATCCTGCTTTCCATGCCCGGTGCTTCATCTCAATCTGGAAAGCGTAGCCTACAAACCGGGGAGGTTCTTCCAGGATCTTTTCCAAAACCCTGCGATGATAGCACTTGAATCCTGCGGTTGTGTCTTTGATGGGCATCCAGAGTACCATGCGTACATATACACTGGCATACTTACTCATCAGCACACGGTTTCGAGGCCAATTCTTTACACCACCACCTTTGGTGTACCTGGAACCAATGGACATGTCAAACCCTCCTTCTTCACAAGAAGCCAACAAACGAATAAGGTCTTCCGGATTGTGGCTGAAATCACAATCCATTTCAAAAATGTATTCATAGCCGCGGTCCAGTCCCCACTTAAATCCGTGTACATAAGCAGTACCAAGTCCCAGCTTTCCTGTCCGGGTTTCCAGGAATAGTTTTCCTTCAAATTCTTGCTGTAACCCACCAACGATCTCCCCGGTCCCATCTGGAGAACTGTCATCTACGACCAACAGGTGAAAGTCTTTCGGAAGAGAAAAGATCTTTCTAACCATTAGTTCCATGTTTTCCCGCTCGTTGTAAGTGGGGATCACAACCAGATAATTTGGCATAACTCAAATATAGGGCAAAAATCAAATACCTAAAAAGGGATTTGAGAGGCTTGGGAGCGCTGCCTAAACAAATTGAAGGTCGTACAATTTCCGGTAAATACCCTTATTTTCTAACAACTGTTGGTGGTTCCCACGCTCTACGATTTTGCCTTTTTTCATTACCAGGATCAGATCGGCCTTCTGAACAGTGGACAATCGGTGAGCAATGATGATTGAAGTCCGGCCACTCATTATTTTGTCAATGGCCGCTTGGATGATCTCTTCAGACTCGGTATCTACACTGGAGGTTGCCTCATCAAGGATGAGGATCTTCGGGTCATAGACAATCACCCTGGCAAAGGCGATCAGTTGCCGTTGTCCCGAGGAAAGGGTTGCTCCCCGCTCCTGGACATTGTAATCGTATTTGCCGGGAAGATTTTGGATAAATTTATCTGCTCCTACGATTTCAGCAGCTCGCTTGGCTTGTTCCAGGCTGATCTTTGGGTTGGCCAAGGTAATATTATCGTAGATACTTCCTGAAAACAAGAAAATATCCTGGAGGACGAGTCCTATCTTTCTCCGCAGGCATTGGAGCTGCAGCTCTGAAATGTCGAGGCCGTTGAGGCTGATCTTGCCACGGTTGATCTCATAGAACCTAGTCAGGAGATTGATAATAGTACTTTTCCCAGCTCCGGTTGAACCTACAATGGCTACCGTTTCACCGGGATTGACCTTGAAAGAAACATCCTGTAGTACCCAATCGTGGTCGTTGTAGGCAAACCACACTTTTTGGAATTCAATTGCGATCTCATTGGCAGGATATCCTTCCAGTACAGGTAAGTCTTTCAATTCACCGCTGTTTTCGATAACCTCCTCTGTATCTAACACCTGGAAAATCCTCTCAGCACTTACCATGCCCATTTGAAGGGTGTTGAATCGGTCTGCCAGCATTCGAATAGGGCGAAAAAACATGGTAATGTACATCAGAAATGCGATCAGAGTACCAAATGTAACGGAACCATTGAGGACACTTCCAACTCCGTACCAGACCAGCAAAGCGGTGGCCATGGCTGTGATGATCTCAACCACTGGAAAAAAGATGCTGTAGGCCATCACTGACTTCAGGTTGGCATTCAGATAGTTCTTATTGATTTTATCAAAACGTTCAGCTTCGACCTGTTCGCGGCCGAATATCTGGGTGATCAGCATGCCAGTGATGTGCTCTTGCAGGAAGGAGTTCATTTCACCAACATATTTCCGTACTTTTTGAAAGGCCGAACGTATCGCATTCTTAAAGATGTAAGTTGCGAAAAGCAGGATGGGAATGGTCGATATGATCACCAGGGTCAAGGCCACATCGGTATAGAGCATGACACAGAAAATGACTGCCAACTGTAGCAGGTCTCCGAAAATAGTCACCAGCCCCTCACTGAAAACATTATTCAGGGTCTCAACATCGGAGATGGTACGCGTTTGCAATTGACCCACTGGGTGCTTGTCAAAATACTTCGCACGGAGAGAAGTGAGGTGGTTGAATACTTGTAATCTAATGTCGTGGATAATGGTCTGCCCCAACCAGCCGGTCAAGTAGGTGTTTCCATACATAACCAGTGCTCTGAATACAAATACTCCCAAAATGATCAGGATCATTCTCCTTACACCATCAACATCGTTGTTTGCAGTGGGATTGTCCAGTACATATTGAAACAAATAGGGGATAGCCGGCGCGATCAATGACAATAAGATCGTACTCAGCAAGGACAAAATGAACCAACTACGGTAGGGACGCGCATAGGACAGTATTCTCTTTACCAGTGACCACTCAAATGCCGAGCCCTTGGATGATCTTTCAGTTGTAGTTGATTTGGCCATGGATTGAATTCTGAATTAATGGAACTGTATTGGTAAGGAATGGTTTGGCTTTGAGACGTGTTCAAAACTCAATTTTCTCAAAATTGCCAGGTGGGTATTCTACTTCGGTGAGGAACAACCCATGTGAGGGGGCAGCCATTCCGGCTTCTTTGCGGTCTTTTTTCCTGAGGATATTCCGCAATCCCTCGGCATCTAATTTCCCTTTTCCCATCTCATACATGGTGCCGACCATTGTGCGGACCATCCCTCTTAGGAACCGGTTGGCTTTGACATGGTAGACCCACAGATCGTTTTCTTTTTCCCACCGGGACTCCATGATGTCGCAAAAGAAGGTCTTGTTGCTGGCATTGGTTTTACAAAAGCTCTCAAACGAGTCAAATTCTTTGAAAACTTCAGCTCCTTCCTGCATGGCCCCTATCCGGAGATCATCCTTGCACCACCAGGCACATTGGTAGTGATTGGGATCTTTGTAAAAGATAATGTTGTAGCGGTAAGTACGGGAAATGGCATCAAACCGTGCATGGAAGTTGTCTCTCAAGGCACGATAGACCTGCATGACGGCAATGGAAGGAGGGAGGATCCCATTGAGAGACCGGAAAAAATGGGGATGCAATTCACCTTCATAGTCGAAATGAGTTGGCATTTGCATAGCGTGGACACCAGCATCTGTCCGTCCTGCTCCATACGTTTCAATTTCCTTCCTAAGCAATATGTTCAGGGCTTTGGTCAACTCACCTTGCACGGTAGGGGCATTGGGCTGGGTTTGCCAACCACTGTAATCTGTTCCATTGTATCGAACATCCAGGATATATCGCATCGGCTTATAACCTTTCTACGATCATAGCGGCTCCTTGCCCGACTCCTACACACATGGTAGCTAGTCCGTATTTTATCCCAGGCCGCCGTTTCATTTCGTGGACGAGTGTAGTGGCGATCCTGGCTCCACTGCATCCAAGCGGATGGCCCAGGGCTATGGCCCCGCCATTGACATTGACGATGTCCGGGTCCAGGCCGAGGTCGCGGATACAAGGGATGGATTGAGCTGCAAATGCTTCATTCAATTCCACCAGCCCTATGTCTCCGATGTTCAATCCTGCACGCTCAAGTGCTTTCTGCGTGGCAGGGACCGGGCCAATGCCCATGATCTGAGGATTTACCCCGGCGACTGCATGGCTGACGATGCGGGCCATAGGTTCGAGGTTGAAGCGTTTGAGGCTGGATTCGTCACAAATGAGAAGAGCGCAAGAGCCGTCGTTGATGCCGGAAGCATTACCAGCAGTGACAGTTCCGCCCTGGCGAAATACAGCCTTTAATTTGGCAAGGGCTTCGAGGCTGGAGTCAGGGCGGGGGTGCTCATCGGTATCGAAGATGATGGGACCGGCTTTGCGCTGGGGAATTTCAACTGCAATTATTTCATCCTCGAATTTGCCAGCGGTATGGGCCGCTTTGTACTTCATTTGGGTATCGTAGGCAAACTGGTCCTGCTCTTCGCGGCTTACGTTGTACATTTCCGCAAGGTTCTCGGCTGTTTCTCCCATAGCAATGGGAGGATACATAGCGGCTAGTTTAGGGTTGACAAAGCGCCAGCCGAAGGTGGTGTCATGTATCTCCGCAGGTTTTCGGTAGGCACGTTCAGCTTTGGACAGGACCATGGGACCCCTGGTCATAGATTCTTCGCCACCGGCGATAAAGACACTGCCGTCGCCGCTGCGGATGCAACGGCTGGCGTCCATGATGGCTTGCAAGCCGGAGGCGCAGAGGCGGTTGACCGTGAGGCCAGCCACAGATTCGGGAAGGCCCGCCAGGAGAGCAGCCATCCGGGCAACATTTCGGTTGTCTTCACCCGCCTGGTTGGCAGCACCTGCAATGACTTCCTCAACCGCATTCAGATCCAGAGATGGATTGCGGCGGATCAAAGCCCTGATCACATGGGCTAACATATCATCGGGGCGTACTGAACTCAGCATCCCGGCAAAACGTCCGATCGGGGTGCGGACAGCATCAACTATATATGCATTCTTCATAAACTCAAACCTAGTTTTGATCGAATTGGCAATTTAGCCTATTCCGTTCAACTTACCGCGTAGCTGTGGTGTAGTTGTGGCGTAGTTGTGGCGTGCTGCGATGTAGTTGTGGCGTTTCTGCGTGTAACTGTGGTCCTTCAGCGTAGCTGCCGCGTAATCTGTGCCGCGTCAGCCAATCATTATTGTTGTAGCCGCCCATTGTCAGTTGGTATTAGGTCGTGTTCTTATGATCAACCCAATTGTAACAAATGTGCATTTAAGCTATGGTTTCGACTACAACTGGGTTGTGCTGTGACCCCAACTGAATTGTACTCTCAACCTCAACTGGGGTGTGTTGTGACCCTACTGAATTGTACTTCCGACCTCAACTGAATTGTGCTGTGACCTCAACTGAATTGTATTTTCGACCTTAACTGGGGTGTGTTGTGACCCCGCTGAATTGTACTTCCGACCTCAACCGGGTTGTGCCTCGACCCCAACTGAGTTGTACTTTCGACCTCAACCGGGTTGTGCTGCGACTTCAACTAAATTGTGCTTCTGGTGTAACCGGGGTGTATTGTGACTCCGACCTGATTGTACTCCGGATGTAACCGGATTGTACTGTGACCTCAACTGGTTTGTGTTCTGTATCCAACCGGGATCTACTTTGTACATAAATAAGTTACACTTCTGACCCCAACTTGGTTGTGCTCCCTACACAATCCGGTTGCATTGCAGAACCTGAGCCAGAAGGGAGAGAATCGATGTTTCCTGCCATTTATGGGCATTTTCTGTATCGTATACAAATAAAAAGCAGGCCAACATTTTCATACCTTTCATGGAATTACTAGCTTTGTTCTTGTTGTTTCGATTGAGTTTTAGTCTCGATAAATTCTAGTGTTATCTCATCACCCTTCTAACTACGGATGTATATGAGAACGACAGTTGCCTTCTTCTCCTTGCGATTGATCTTGTTGTTTTTCGTATTGACCTGCGACCTTTCGGTTCTCCCGGCTCAGAACAGTACGGTGTTGTCTCCGGTTTTCTGGCTTCGTGCCGGTGAATACGACGGTGCCGGTGGTCTCTGGGAAGATTTCAGTGGTGCTGGCCACAACGCACAAACTGGTCCTCATGTTGAGTTTGAGAGCACTCTGATCAATTACAATCCTGCGCTGACATTCGGAGGGCCTGGCGACACTGTGAGTGCCAACCTGGACCTTGACCGGTCGAATGAACTGACGGTAGTGAGCGTCCACCAGGCAGCAGAGGGTGAAGAGTCTGGTCTCTGGCAATGCAGCATAGAAGATCTTGGCGAGATAAGCATGACCACCCGTCGCTCCCTTGGCCTTGTCGGGGTAACCAGGTACTCCGAAGGAAATATGAAAATACCTGTGATCAATGTGGTCCCTCATTCCTGGAAGAAGGAAAACAACGGTGCCCGTTATTTGGCGGACCTTGTCCTGGGCAGTGCGGGTGAAGCATCCCCATACCAGGGGAAGCTTGCCGAAGTACTGGTCTTTGACCACAGCCTTGGAGAAGCTGAAGCACAGCAAGTTTACAGCTATCTTTCTCTGAAATACGGCACAACGTACTTGTATTCGAATTACACAGACCCAGAGGGAAATGTTCTCTGG
>JBFGVE010000016.1:0-33159 GCA_041565275.1 Bacteroidia bacterium | reverse complement strand
GATCCTCCTGGCAACCTCCTGGATGTTTCTTATCGGGTTTGCAGATGACTACATCAAAGTTTTCAAGAAGAATAAAAGTGGCTTGCATGGGAAGTTCAAGATCGTAGGTCAAATAGGACTTGGGCTGATCGTGGGATTGACGATGGTTTTTCACCCGGACTTCGAAGGGCCGCAGGGTCGCCTCAATGACAATGGGACAATCGTCGTCAACAACTACTTAGAAACTCAGGGTTTCAGATCGCGCGATCGTTTGATCGAGATCGATGGGAAACCTTATGATACGATTACAAATTTTGCTTCTGCCAGTGATTTTCTGGTAGAGCGCGTTGTGGAGGAGAATGGTGTTCGCCGGACCCGTACTTTTAATGTGAAGGTAGCAGAGCCAGAGCTTTCCAAGGTTTGGAACACCCTCAACGGAAAGCGAGAAACCAATTTCCAGACCAAAACCAACGTGCCGTTCTTTAAAAATTACGTATTCAACTATTCCAAGCTGGCATTTTGGGAAGAAGACGGAGGGATCTGGGGTAAGTTAATCTACATCCTGGTTGTCATTTTCATCGTCACCGCAGTATCCAATGGTGTTAATCTGACCGACGGGCTTGATGGCCTGGCGGGAGGGACCACTGCAATCACTGGGGTTGTATTGGCCATTTTTTGCTATGTGTCGGGTAATGTGATCTTTTCTGAGTACCTCAATATTTCTTACATACCCAACGCTTCTGAGCTGACCATCTTTTGCGCAGCACTGGTCGGAGGATGTGTAGGATTCCTATGGTACAATACCCACCCGGCCCAGGTGTTTATGGGAGATACAGGTTCCCTGATGCTGGGAGGTGCGATCGGAGTATTGGCCATGATGGCCAAAAAAGAACTGTTGATCCCCATTTTTGCGGGAATCTTCTTGGTAGAATCACTTTCCGTAATCCTTCAGGTGGCTTACTTCAAGTACACCAAAAAGCGGACGGGTACCGGAAGGAGAATTTTTCTGATGGCGCCACTTCACCACCACTACGAGAAAAAAGGTCTTCACGAAACCAAAATCGTGGTTCGCTTCTGGATCGTGGCAGTAATACTGGCAGCATTGGCTTTTATCACCCTCAAACTGCGCTGAACGATGAAGCGGATAGCCATATTGGGGGCAGGAGAAAGTGGTGTAGGAGCGGCAATCCTGGCCCAAAAGGAGGGATGGGAGGTCCGGGTCTCAGATTCGGGCATGGTAAAGCAGCAGTACAGGGATGAGATGGAGGCGAATGAGATCCCTTTTGAGGAAGGAGGGCACGACACCGAACAGATCCTGGATGCCGAGTTGGTGGTCAAGAGCCCGGGAATCCCTGAGAAGACCCCTGTAGTGCAGGAGATACGAAAAGCAGGGGTAGAGTTGGTGAGTGAAATAGAATTTGCATCCAGGTATTCAGACGCCACCTTGGTGGCGATTACCGGGAGTAATGGGAAGACAACTACTGCCATGTTGACCTGTCACCTGCTGAGAAAGGGGGGATTTGAGGTAGGACTGGCCGGAAACATCGGAAACAGTTTTGCTAGACAAGTGGCTCAGGAAAACTATCCTGTTTATGTCCTTGAGGTAAGCAGTTTCCAATTGGACGACATTGGTGCTTTCCGCCCGCACATTGCAATTCTTACCAACATCACTGCGGACCACCTGGATAGGTACGAATACGACGAGCGGAAATACGCTCATGCGAAGTTCCGGATCGCGGAAAACCAACAGGCAGAAGATCATTTTATCTACTGCCTTGATGACCCTAATACCCTACAGCTCCTACCGGAGTATGATATAAAAGCAAAGAAGTATGGCTTCAGTTTTAACCGCAAGGAAGGATCTGTAGCCTGGATGGAAAACGATGCAATTCACATTAAAATGAATCCTGATAAAACGGCATTTACGATCGAATCGATGACCCTTCAGGGGCGTCACAACCTCTACAATACAATGGCAGCAGCGATTGCAGGACGCATTCAAGGTATGCGTAAATCCAATATAAGGGAGTCGTTCAGCGATTTCCGGAATGCTGAACACCGTCTGGAGAAGGTCTCTATGGTGAGGGGGATAGAGTTTATCAACGACTCCAAAGCTACCAATGTGAACAGTACTTGGTATGCACTTGAATCCATCACCAGGCCCATTGTCTGGATTGCCGGAGGAGTTGATAAAGGAAACGACTACAGCATTCTTGAGCCGCTGGTTTCCAAAAAGGTCAAGGTCATTGTTGCCATCGGAGAAGATGTGCTCAAGATCCACCATGCCTTTAGCCGGAAAGTTGACCTTATCGTGAATACACAGAGTATGGAAGAGGCAGTCAAAATGGGATACCACCTTGCTGACAGCGGAGATTGTGTATTGTTAAGTCCTGCTTGTGCCAGCTTTGACCTCTTCGAGAACTACGAAGACCGCGGGCGTCAGTTCAAGCATTTCGTAAAGCAACTGTAAAAACCTGCCACGGGGCAGCTTCATTAGCAATATGGTTCAATACATCTTAAAAAGGCTTGAAGGAGACAAAGTGATCTGGGTAGCAATCTTCCTGATCGCAATGGTAAGTTTGCTCGGTGTATATACTGGCGCTGGCTCACCCGTCCTTGCTCGGGCACATAGTACCGAGTACTACTTGTTTAAGCATTTTATCCTCCTTTCCGTAGGTTTTTTAGTAATGTATGTTGTACATCGTTTTGACTACAGGATCTTTGCAAAACTCAGTAAGATATTCTTATACTTGGCCATCCCCGTTCTCGTATTAACGCTTTTTCTCGGTGTTGAGAAAAATGCGGCTACTCGGTGGCTCAGTGTCGGTGGGCTTTCATTTCAGCCCTCCGACATGGCCAAGGTAGCCTTGATGATCTACCTGGCGAAAGTCCTCACCGAGAAACAAAATCTGCTCAAAGATTTCAAAAATGGCTTTTTACCCGTATTGGGATGGATCATCGCTATTTGTACGCTGATCGGTGTCGCTGATCTGAGTACAGCCTCGCTCTTGTTCTTCACCAGTTTGTGTATACTGTTTGTAGCAGGAGTAGACCTTAAATTCCTGGGTGGCTTGATCGTAGCAGGAGGCTTTGCTGTATTGTTCCTGGTCTATGTATCAGGACGGTCCCAAACCTGGATCAACCGTACGAATGATTACATGGCCAGTTGGACAGATCCTGATTATGAGCCAGAGTACCAGATCCTGCAGGGGTACGGTGCGATGGCAAATGGCGGGACCATCGGTGTGGGAACGGGAAAGTCTACCCAACGGAGCTACATTGCAAACGGTACTTCGGACATGATCTTTGCGATCATTATCGAAGAATATGGAACCCTGGGCGGTATATTCGTTCTCCTGTTGTATTTAACCTTGTTGGTCCGGACGGTAGGCATTATCACCATGAGCAAGACTTTCGGAGCTTTGCTCGCTGCCGGGCTGTCATTTCTCTTGGTATTCCAGGCGCTTGGGAATATGGCTGTTGTCACCGGGATCGTCCCCGTGACCGGACTGCCTCTTCCAATGCTCTCCATGGGTGGAACTTCGATCTTGTTCACCGGATTTGCTTTGGGCATCATTTTGAGTGTGAGCCGCACAGCATTGAAGGAAAAGGAAGAACTGAAAGGAGGGTTGGGAACTGTATGAACAAGCAAAAGGTCATCATAACCGGAGGTGGAACAGGAGGGCATATCTTCCCGGCCATTTCTATTGCAAGTGAACTGCAGCGTCTCCGCCCTGAACTGGAAATCCTCTTTGTCGGAGCTGAAGGAGGAATGGAAATGCGGGTTGTTCCACAATATGGCTACAAGATCATCGGGGTGCCGATCAGCGGTATTATGCGCAAGCTCACCTTTAAGAATATCGTCAGGAACCTAAGCTTTCCTTTTAAGTTGATGAGGTCCATTCGACAGGCGAGAAAGATTGTCAAGGAATTTCAGCCGCAAGCCGTGGTCGGGGTAGGGGGTTATGCTTCTGGCCCCACAGGCCGCGTTGCTGCAAAATTGGGTATCCCCCTGGTGGTGACAGAGCAAAATGCTTTTCCTGGAAAGGTCAATAGATGGCTTGCACCCCATGCTACTGTCATACTTGTTGGGCTTGAAGATGCTCTGAAACACTTTACAAAGTATAAAGACAAGGCATGGTGCACAGGAAATCCGGTTCGTCAAAGCCTGCTTGAGGGCAATCGGGAAAAGGGAATACAACATTACGGGCTTGATCCTGCCAAGCCTGTTGTCCTCAGTTTGGGTGGTTCTCTCGGAGCAGGTGCCCTGAACAATGCTTGGGAAGCTAATTGTGGGCAACTTCTGGACAAAGGAGTTCAATTGATATGGCAGTGTGGAAAACGGTATTTTGAGAGCCTGAAGTCTCGTGTTAAGGAACACCCAGGCTTACGCCTCATCCCTTTCATTGAGAACATGCCCGATACCTACGCAGTTGCAGATTTAGTCGTTTCCCGGGCTGGAGCCTCTACCATATCAGAACTGATCCTGTTGGGAAAGATCAGCATCCTGTTGCCTTCCCCTAACGTGGCCGAAGACCACCAGACCAAGAATGCACGTTCATTGGCAGATGCTCAGGCAGCGGTTATGTTGAAGGACGCAGATGCAAAGGAGCAGTTGGTTAGCACCGTGATCCAAATCCTAACTAACGAAGAAAAACAAAGGCAGCTCCAGGCGGGGATCAATGCAATAGAAAAGCATGACTCTGCAAATGAGATCGCACTGGAGGTATTGAAATTAATAGAATGAAACTCGCAGAGGTAAATAACGTCCATTTCATTGGGATCGGTGGCATAGGAATGAGTGCACTTGCCCGGTTCATGCATTTGCGTGGTAAGGTGGTGACGGGCTATGACCGAACTCGGACAAAGTTAACCGATGCCTTGGAAGCAGAAGGGATGAAGATTGTTTTTGACCCTGATCCTTCCAGGCTAAAGGGGGTAGATCTGGTGATCTATACGCCAGCGGTACCAACTGGCCATTCTGAACTCGCCGAAGCAGAGCGACGGAATATACCGGTCATGAAGCGTGCCGAGGTTTTGGGAATGATCTCCCGGGAATATCGCTCCATTGCAATTGCAGGTACCCACGGAAAAACAACCACGACGGGACTTACAGCTTATTTGCTGCGTGCTGGAGGGATAGATACGACTGCGTTCATTGGAGGGATCAGTCAGAACTTCAATTCCAATTTCGTCTTTGGCGAATCGGAATGGGTAGTGGTAGAGGCCGATGAGTTTGACCGTTCTTTTCTACAGTTACAACCCGACGTGGCAGTCATCACCAGCATAGATCCGGATCACCTGGACATCTATGGGACAAAAGCATCCTTAATGGATGGCTTCCGTGATTTCGCGAATCAAATATTGTCAGGAGGCACACTCTACCTCTGTGACCGTGCCGAGCAGCTTGAGCCCAAAGCAGTCAATACCTACACCTATGGAATGGAAAATGGAGAGATCAGGGCCTCAGATGTTGCTTTTGGGGAGTCAGGGACTTCATTTACCTATCAGAGTTCCGATCACTTCATTGAGAACCTGACCATTCCCTTCCCCGGCCGGTTCAACCTGGAGAATGCATTGGCTGCTATCAGCGTAGCTAAGTTGCTGGGGGTAGGCGATGATGAATTGAGACGGGCTCTGGCTGCAGCAAAAGGAGTTCACCGAAGGTTTGAAGTCTGCTACGATGAGGATGAACTAAGGGTAGTCGATGACTACGCACACCACCCCGAAGAAATTCGAGCAGTTCTGGAGGCCGTAAGGAGCCAGTTTGGCTTCAACCGGAAAATTATAGCCATCTTCCAGCCTCATCTCTACAGCCGTACCCGTGATTTTTACCAAAGCTTTGGGGAGGCCTTGTCCATTGCTGATGCTGTCTTGCTGGTGGATATCTATCCTGCACGTGAGGAACCCATCGAAGGTGTGAGTAGTGATTTGATCTTTAACCATGTCAAGGTAGCTCAAAAACGAAGATGTCGACTTGAGGAAGTTACCAGCGCATTGGCTGGTTTCAAATCTTCCCCTGCGGTGGTCATGGTGATGGGAGCCGGCAACATCGATACACAGGTAGAAGCAATAGTAAATGAAGTAAAAACTTGGTCCAATGAACCCTAAGGTTAAAAAAATAGCACTTTACGGAGGCCTGGTAGCCGTGAGTTGGTTAATCGTAGGTGTTGGTGTCGCTCGCCAAAATAGCCGTGAGGTCAACGATTTCAAGGCAGTAGTACACAACGATGAGAACAATCATTTTCTGAGCTGGGAGGATGTCCATAAGATCGCAGAGGACATACAAGGAAACCCAATTCGGGAAACTCCATTTGGAGAGATCAAGATTGCAGAAATAGAGCAAGGATTGCTTGAAAATCCTTACGTCAGGAAGGCAGAGGTTTTCAAAGAGCTGAGCAGGGACGTAATTGTAGAACTTGAATTGCGGAGGCCCCTGGCACGCGTAATCTACGAAGATGGCTCCGGTTTTTACCTTGATCAGGACTTTCAGAAAATAGACTTGTCGCATAAGTATTCGGCGAATGTAGTTCTGGTCCGTGGAGTGGAGTGGGAGCCATTGTTGCCTCGGGACACGATCCTAAGCCAAGAGGTTAAAGAGATGCAGAAGTTCCTGAAACACATCGGAGAAGATGATTTCCTCCGTTCCCAGATCTCAGAAGTTGTAAGAGATGATCTGGGAGAATTAACCCTTTATTCTGAGGTAGGAGATCTGGTGATCAAATTTGGGAAACCTGTTCGGATCACAGAAAAATTTGACAACATGAAATTGTTCTTGGACAAAGTGCTCAACCAGGTGGGTTGGGACAAGTACCGAGAGATAAGCGTAAAATACCGGGGGCAGGTAATTGCCCGATAGGGCATATCATTCAACCGCACGGAAAATCTGAAATAATAAGGTCTTATAAAAATGAGTACAGAAAAAATTGTAGTTGGCCTTGACATCGGTACCACAAAGGTCTGCGCCATCGTAGGAAAGAAAAATGAGTATGGCAAGATTAACATATTGGGTTTCGGAAAAGCGGGATCCGATGGTGTGAGCCGTGGTGTCGTGGTCAACATCGACAAAACAGTTGAGGCCATTAGGAAGGCAGTGGCTGAAGCAGAAAAGCAAAGTGGTGTGGACATCAATGTTGTCTATGTAGGCATTGCTGGGGAGCACATTCGCTCCCGTCAGCACAAAGGTATCATCACCCTGAACAACCCAGATCTGGAGATTAGTCAAAGCGATGTGAAGCGTCTCCACGATGACATGTTCAAGATCGCGACCCCTCCGGGAACCGAAATCATTCACGTTCTCCCACAAGAGTATACAGTAGACAGTCAAATTGGGATCAGGACCCCTGTTGGAATGTCTGGCGTGCGTTTGGAAGGCAATTTCCACGTAGTCACAGGCCAGACTACTGCAGCCAACAACATATACAAGTGTGTCCGCAAAGCAGGCCTGGAAGCCCGCGAACTGGTACTTGAACCACTTGCTTCTTCGGCAGCTGTACTTTCCGATGAGGAAATGGAAGCTGGTATTTGCTTGGTAGATATTGGAGGCGGCACTACCGACCTTGCTATATTTGAGGACAATATCATCCGTCATACAGCTGTGATACCCTTCGGTGGTAATATTGTAACCGAAGATATCAAGCAAGGATGTCAAGTGATGCGTCGTCAGGCAGAACTGTTAAAGCTCCGATTTGGATCAGCTTTGGGTACAGAGATCAAAGCTGATGAGATCATAACGATCACAGGTCTGCAAGGTCGCCCACCAAAGGAGATCCAACGCCGTACACTTGCGAGTATCATACAAAGCAGAATGGAGGAGATCGTTGAATTCGTGGCTGCTGAAATTAAGAACAGTGGGTATGAGAAGAAGCTGGTGGGAGGCATCGTTGTGACCGGAGGTGGTTCCATGCTGGCCCACACCAAACAGCTGATAGAATTTGTGACCGGGATAGATACCCGTTTGGGTCAGCCCGGTGAACACCTGGCCAGTGGAATGGTTGACGAGGTCAATAGTCCAATGTTTGCTACAGGTACAGGCTTGGTTATCCATGGCCTGAATGCGGAAGAATATTCCGCAGAAGACAGTCAAATGTCGCAAACTGAAGAGGTAGCCTCTGGTCGCCGAAGCCGTCATAAAGCTTCCCAGGAGGAGGCAGATGACAAGCCACAAACAAGCTTTATCTATAGGATCAAGGATTGGTTTGAAAGTACCATGAGCAACACAGGTGACTTCATTGAGTAACACCTTCTGTGGAAATGTGTACATCTGTGATGCTATGAGACCTTACCTTTATCATATAATGCAAACCAGAAAAGTTTTTAACCGGTGTAGAAATCGCACCAATGTTTTCGTGACCAACTTTAAAAAGAGACAGCTATTATGAATTCGATTGAATTCCAAATGCCCAAAAACCAAAACTCTATCATCAAAGTGATCGGAGTAGGTGGCGGTGGCGGAAACGCCGTCAACAATATGTACCGGAAAGGAATTAAGGGGGTAGACTTTGTTGTCTGCAACACCGACGTCCAAGCCCTTGACATGAGTCCTGTACCCAATAAAGTCCGTCTGGGATCCAACCAGACTGAGGGCCTTGGTGCAGGTGCCAATCCTGAGCTTGGTCGGCTATCTGCTCTGGAAAGCCTCGAAAAGATCAAGGAGATCCTTTCTTCAAATACAAAAATGGTTTTTGTTACCGCAGGGATGGGTGGTGGTACCGGTACAGGTGCTGCACCAGTGATTGCCGGGGTTGCAAAAGAGATGGGGATCCTGACTGTAGCGATCGTAACCACGCCTTTCCGTTTTGAAGGTAAGAAAAGAATGGGACAAGCACATGCTGGTATTCAGGCACTAAAAGACAATGTAGATACCATTATTTGTATCAACAATGATAACCTCACTGAGATTTTCGGCCAAAATGTGACGATGAAGCGTGCATTTGAAGAAGCGGATACTGTGCTGTGTGATGCTGCCAAAGGCATCGCTGAGATCATCACCCTGGAAGGATATATAAACGTTGACTTTGCAGATGTCAACACCATTATGAAGGACGGAGGTACAGCGTTGATGGGCTCCGCGATGTATGAAGGTGAGGACCGTGCTATTCGGGCCGCAGAAGATGCTATTGCTTCTCCGCTGCTCGACAATGTCAGTATTTTTGGCTCGGCAGGTATCTTGGTTAACATAACAGCTGCCGAAGATTCCTTACGCTTAGATGAGACCACTACCATTGTGGAACATATCCAGGAAGCTGCTGGAGACAATGCTGATATCATCTTCGGTACCGTGTACAATGAGGATATGGGTGAAGCGCTGAGTGTGACCGTGATCGCAACAGGTTTCGATGCAGAGAACAGATCGTTCAAACCACAGGAAGAACTTACACGGAGTACATTGAGCCTGGAAAAGGTGGAACCTGCAATTGAAGTTAAAACCACACAGAATACAAACCTTCAGGATTTCAGCATTTCCTCCAACCTTGATTTTAGTGAGGAACTAGAGGAGAATGTACCTCTCCAGCAGCCGTCATTATTTGACAACAGTGGTTATGAGAGGCCAAAGCGTAAAGAGCGTGTTCAAGAACACCGTCAACCTGAACAGGTCATTGATACCAATGAAACACCGGAGAAAAGGAAAGAGCGAGAACTCTCCGAGCGGATCCGCCGACTCCGTTCCAAAGAATTTGATTATCATAACGGTGAATCCCTGAAGGACATGGAAAGTATCCCTGCTTACTTGAGAAAAAAGGTAAACCTGGAGGATAAACCACTTGAAGATGAAAAACGCATGAGTCGCCTCAGTTTTGAAGACATGGACAATGATCGGTTCACCCTGAGTAACAACAACAGTTTTCTCCACGACAACGTGGACTGATTAAAGATTAATAGCTCTCTTTTTTTGGTAAACTACAGTTTTGAAAAGCTGCCCCATGCATCGCATGGGGCAGCTCTTTGGAATTATTTGTGATCCTGAAAATTATTCAGAGGGCCGAGAAGATGACAAGGACAGTTCCATCTGGGTTCTGTTCCCATTTGGATCCTCCCAATAATACCCTAAATCGGGAGCCGTTTCCGAGGTTAGGTCAAGGTCATTGAGTGGCTTTTCAAAGTGACCGTCATACTTACTCAGGGGAGCTAGTTTTTGCCAGCCTTTCAAAATCACACAATCTTCATCCCTCTCAAATTCGACTCGGGTGATCACCAGGGACGAATGCTGAATGGAATTGGAAACCTGAAGGCTCAGAGAATACTCTGTTAAAGTCAACTGAGGTGGAGGGATCATCTCAGCGTATGTGACTCCGCGAGATCCGAAGAACGATAGTAACAGCATCAGTAACATTTGCTTTTACTGCTAATAGATAGTCCTTTCTAGCCGCAATGAAATCCTGAACGAGTTCTTTGGATTGGGAATTGAAACGAACGAGTCAAGATTGGATTTGTCAGAGGCATCAATTTCAGTGCACCTTGTGGCCTTTGCACTCTGACCAACTTCTAGGTTTCTGTGAAGACCGATGGGTGTTCTGTCAAACGAAATAGATGAAATTTAGAACATAAATACGACAAGTACACGAAGATTTAGTTACACTATATGTAGCTCAAGTACCCTTTTTTTTCTTTTTCTCTTCTTCGAGCTCAGAGGGATCAATAGAACCCTCCATTTCATCTTCCATTTCTTCATCGTCTTTGAAGAGCTCCGGAGGGGCAAATGAAGGCCCTACTGCATCTTCAGGGGTGTTGATGCGACCGGAAGGAATTTTCTGAGGTTTTTCTTTATTGTCTGCGTACAGCATGTTCAGGTATCTATTGACTTATTTATAAAGTTAAGTTACTAAATATCAGAAATTTTTATGCTCAAATCAAGAGGTATTTTTAAAATAGGGTTGGGATGGGAGTGGCCAAGAGTCAATTCTCAAACCCAGAGAGGGGGATCACTTCTCCCAGTGGCTTGATCCCATGCAGCCTTCGGACTGCCTCAGCATTTTCCTTACGGCCGTTTTGCAGAAGAATATTGGTAAATCGGATGGTCCACTCCCGGGATTTTTCCCATTCTCCGGCTGCTTTGAAGATATCTGCAAGCCGACGTGTCACCGTGAGGATTCCCTCGGAATTCTTTGTCTTTTTGAATCCCATTAGCGCGGCCCTTCCGTACAATTCCGCTGACTCCATGTCCCCGGTGAGGAAAAACAACCAAGTAAGTCGTTCGTGAACATAGGGAATACGGTGGTCAATACCAGGCCCGGAAAGTTGGCGCATTTCTTCAGCCATACCCAGTAAGAGTTCTCTGGCTTGGGCAAATTCAAATTTTTTCATAAGGCTCTCGAACTCACCGAATGCCTTGTCCCATTTTACAGAGGGATCGTCTCCCACTCCGTTGAGGATATACATTAGGCGAGGGTCACCCTTTCTGGCAAAATGGACGGCAACACTTACAATGGCGGAAGAGTAGATTTGGACAGCGTCTTCATCTTCCCTGATGGTGTGAGGAATCACTATCCAGGCAGGATAGTGCTTGTGGATCAAAACTTTGTTATGATCACAGAGTGCGCGAAAACGTTGATCGTCTGCTTTGTATTGGGCATCAATCAGGGCTTTGTACAAAGCTATGGGGTCAGTGATCAAATATGAGGGATCAGACATTGTACACTTCTTAAATGATGCACTTTTGTGCATTGTAAAGATACAGATAACTTCTGCCCTTCCATTGTTTGAAGTCTACCGCCCGGGAAAGCGGTCCTCCGGATTTCCGGTCTTACCAGTCAACCTCAGGATAACCGCCAGTACCAGGGGTATGACCACCAGCATAACCAGCAGGACCAATATGATCAACATGATCTCTCCGGTTCCCATTCCGAACATCATCGCGTGCATTTATTACAAATCAATTGGTTGTGAAAAGGTACGAGGGACATTGATGCAAAAATAGGCTCATTCCCTTTCGAAAAAAACATGTTCCTCTTCTCTTTTCCACTTGATGAGTGCTAAAGAACAGATGCTAATGCTTTGGGTAGTGGGTTGCATCAATTCATTTATTTGTTGTTCTTGCATTACAACCTTGTGTGCTGAATTTCGTTTTGCGAGGTCTCAGTACCGCTGTACCTTACAATTAAAATATATTACTCTTCTATGTTTCCATATTCAGAACTAGCTGAACCTCATAAGATTGCAGATTGGGGTTTATTAAAGGAGCTTGACCCGTCACATGCCCTGGTTGAAAATGTAGATTTGGTAATTATACGATTTGGAGACGATGTTTCGGTACTATATGGTCGTTGTCATCACCGGGGAGCTTTGTTGTCCGATGGCTATATAGATGGACATAACCTCATATGTGGTGTTCACCATTGGGATTATCGCTATGATACCGGTGTTTCTGAATACAACAATGATGAGGCATTGCACAAGTTCAAAGGGACTGTGCATGAGGGAGGATTGTACGTAGATGCGGCTGAAATCCGTGCTTTTCATGTCGCCCACCCCCAGCCATTTGTCCGGGATCAGTACCTTGGCGATTATGCTGACACGCATCCTGAGGATACCGAGCCCTATACGCGCTACATTCAAAACCTGGCTCGTAATGGTCTGAAGAAGACGGGTCATCATGGACCCTCTGCCGCCATGGGTGTCGACCGGAATACCCTCCCTCAATGGGAGCATATCCAATTCTTGCCCGCACAATTGGCACGGCGGCCATTGCTGGACAGTGAAGATGTCAATACCAAGGTATTGATTGGTCCCAATGCAGCCCGTCCCCTGGAACTGGATATGCCGATCTTCGTTTCGGACATGTCCTTTGGCGCTCTCAGCCGGGAAGCGAAGATCTCTCTGTCTAAAGGTGCTGAGATGGCTGGTACAGGCATTTGTTCAGGGGAAGGGGGGATGCTGCCAGAAGAGCAAGAGAACAACAGCCGTTATTTTTATGAATTGGCCTCTGCCAAGTTTGGCTTTAGTTGGGACAAAGTAAAGAAGGCCCAAGCATTTCACTTTAAGGGAGGTCAGGGAGCCAAGACCGGAACCGGAGGGCACCTTCCTGCTGAGAAGGTTGTTGGTGAAATTGCCAAAGTGCGGAACTTGCCAGTTGGTGTAGCTGCCATCAGTCCTGCCACCTTTGAGGAATTTCGTACACCTTCTGATTTTGCAGCTTTTGCCGGAGAGGTACGCGCTTTGACCGGTGGAATTCCGGTGGGCTTTAAGCTGGCTGCAAGTCGAGTAGAAGCAGATATCGACTTTGCTTTGGAAGCAGGTGCGGATTATATAATCCTTGATGGTCGCGGAGGGGGAACAGGAGCTGCACCGACTATTTTACGTGACCATATCAACGTCCCTACCATCCCGGCACTTGCACGGGCCAGGCGGCACCTCGAAAAGGTTGGAGCCAAAGGTGTGAGCCTTGTGGCAACTGGAGGTCTCCGGACCCCGGCTGATTTTGCCAAGGCCCTGATGTTAGGAGCAAATGCAATTGCCGTTTCAAACTCTGCATTACAAGCCATTGGCTGTCTGGGAATGCGGGCCTGCAATACCAATAATTGCCCTGTAGGAATTGCAACTATGAAAGACCACCTTCGAGCCCGCCTGGAAATACTCAAAAGCTCTCGCCAACTTTACAATTTTCTTACCGCTTCAAATGATCTCATAAAGGTCATTGCACGTGCTTGTGGTTACGATGATGTAAATAAATTCAATGCAGATGATTTAGTTACCTGGAATTGGGATATCCACAGGTTGACTGGGATTTCTTATGCAGGCGTTAGAAGTTGACCACTCCTAGTCGCACTTCTCAGTCTTTGGTTTGAGAGTCCAGGGTTTTTTCTAAATTTAGTTTCTGGCACGGTCTGTGCTGCATTAAGGGCAAAACAATAGTAGACACCATGAATAAGTATACCCGTATCTCTGCCTTCGTTCTTGGTTGCGTCTTACTCCTAGGTATAAGTACAGAATTACATGCCCAGGCCAAAGAACCAAAAGTAGAATTGGCTGCTATCAGCAATGCCATTAAGGCTGGCGATGCGACCGCGTTGAGTATTTATTTTAACACTTCTTTGGATATCACGGTACCCACTGCTGATAAATCATTTTCCAATAAGCAGGCCGCATTTGTAATCAGAGACTTCTTCGCAGCTCATGGCATTGAAGATTTTGCTCTGAATCATTCTGGTCAATCTGGGATTACCCATTACTCTACGGGGCTTTTGTCTACCTCTAAAGGTGAATTTGATACTACAATCTTCCTCAGAAAATTTGGAGACAAGTTCCTGATTACCCAGATACGGTTTGAGAACTGATTTCAGAACTAACCTTTAAATTTGAACTGTAAACCCTTACAGTATTGACACCATGGATTTTTTGAATCATCCTGAGACAGAACGCATCATCGCGGCTGCATTTCTCGAAGATGTGTGTGATGGCGACCATACTTCGTTATCCACCATTGGTCCGGACTCACTACGGCGTGCCCGTTGTCTTATCAAGGACGATGGAGTCATCGCAGGAGTCGCCTTGGCTGAAAAGATCTTTCACCATTTTGATCCGGACCTCAAAGTAGACATCCTGATCAAAGACGGTAGTCCTGTCAAGTTCGGAGATGTTGCTTTCTATGTGGAAGGGCGGGCACGGTCAATCCTTACTTCTGAGCGCTTAGTACTCAACTTCATGCAACGCATGAGTGGGATCGCAACCTTCACTGCTAGAATGGTTTCACTTTTGGACGGACTGGATTGTAAACTGCTCGATACCCGCAAGACCACCCCATTGGTGCGTCATATGGAGAAGTGGGCTGTAAAAATTGGTGGGGGAGAAAACCACCGTATGGGCTTGTATGATATGATCATGATCAAGGACAACCACCATGATTATGCTGGAGGGATAGAAGCTGCTATTCGTCGGGTACATACCTATTTGAAAGAAAAAGGACTGGATCTGCAAATTGAGGTAGAGACGCGAAGTCTGGATGAAGTAAAGGAGGTTTTGAGGATAGGCGGTATTCACCGGATCATGTTGGATAACATGTCTTCATCTGAGATGAGAGAGGCCGTAGCCCTTATAGGGGGTAAATACGCCACTGAAGCCTCCGGTAACATCAACCACGAGACCATTCGGGAAAAAGCAGCGACTGGCGTGGATTATCTGTCAATGGGAGCACTGACCCATTCTGTGAAAAGTCTGGACATCTCTCTGAAAGCAGTGGTGTAAGAGTCACTGAATGCTGTCGGAGTCGGCAGGATCGGGCTGAATAAATTCTCTGAATACTTCCTCAGCACTTTTGCCCAGATGACTGAGCTCAAACTCGGCCGTTTGGCTCATTTTATGGGTGGGATATTTATTCAAGAACTCCTTGTAATGTTTCTCTGCCTGGACCAGATTCTGCATCACATTGTGATAGAGGTAAGCTATCAGGAACAAAGCATTGGCAGCGGTTTCGTGATCCGGGTATTCCTGGTAATTGCGCTTGAAAGTTCTGATTGCTCGCTCCATGTTGCCTAGATCGTTGGAGTAAAGCTCTCCTGCTCTGAATAGAAATTCAGGAGTTTCAGCTGCTTGAGGATAATTATCTGCATAAACAATATAGGCACGTCCCAACTCCCCAATTAGCGAAGTATCTGCTTGGCCACTCATAAGCCTTTCCCGCTCCTTATTGGCTCTTTTCTCCATCGTATGGATTTTCTCAAGGTCCTCACGGGAACTGACTTTTTTACAGCCTGTAAAGAAAGTTGCCCCCAAATACACAAGAGCGAGAGCAATGAAGTATTTTTTCTGCATGTTTGATTTGACTGAACTTCTTAGCCTTGATAGCCAAAAGTAACCAAATTTTAAGTCCCAAAGCTGGAGTTATAGGGGGTATCAGTATTTAAGGACATTTCAGTTCAGCCTTTCAAGTGAATTTCGGTCTGCACGGCTAGGAACTCCGTAGTAAAACCAGGAGAGGTTCTCAAGGGCGACCCGCCCTACCTTCACCACCGCTTTTTTTGGTACTTCCTGAATGCCGTTTACAACTTGTTCCCACCGTTCCAAACTTCCTTGTCCAATTTCTTTTGTCCATAGATCTGCTTGTTGCCGATTCGATTGAAGGGCACTTAATTGGCCAATGAGCAGGACCCGTCTGGCGAGTAGTACTTCACTATCTAAAGCTCCCACCTGGTAGAACCTACGCAGTTCTGACATGATCAATTCCGCCCGTGGCATAACTTGGATGCCCTCGAGCATGAGCCATGCTCCTGGCCTCGCTCCAAGGGAGAGGGTAAAACGGATGTTTTTTCTCGCCTGAGGATCATCAATGACCAGCTTTTCCAAACGTTCGGCAAACAGTTGTCCAAAGATCAAGAATGCGGCTTCTTCTACGGCTGTCCGTACATAGGCTTCTCCCTTTGGGTCTATAAAGGGTAGGTAGAGGGCTATGGCTTCTTTGCCTTCCGGGCTTTTTTCCAAGTATAATCCCGGAGAAGGGGGTTTTGGTTGAATTGCCTCCATGCCCTCCCAAGGTAGATGGTCGAGATCAGTCAGTCCTTTTAAGAGGAGGTCAGTAACTACCTCAGGATCTACCGGACCAGTCACGACCAATGCCAGGCGACTCTTGCCAAGCAGGTTGCTGCGATACCACTGAAGGACGGACTCAGGAGTAGGCGCTACCCAATCCTCTTTCAAAACCATACCAGTCTTAAAAGGTAGTGGGGCAAATCCCTTGGCCAGAATAAGCTGTGCCAGTCCATGGACAGGTAGTTTCGCCCATAGCTTCGAATTTTGTTCTATTTCACTGATCTCATAAGAAAAGGTGGTGGGGTGAAACCCGGGACTGGCAGCGCAGGAGACAAAAAGGTCCCAGGCAGGTCGGATACGACTCTTAAGACAGGACATGCCGACCCAGCTATAGCCATCATTGACTCCAAAAGATAAGTCCATTTTTTCTTTGGCCAACTGATATGAAAATTCTGCTGGCTCCAGACTCGAAGTCCCGCCTTTTATCAGATTGGCAAGAGCAAGATGATCCATGAATGGGGTAGCATTTGTGTACCGTGATGGATCGTGGCAGAATACCAGCCGGATTTCCACAAGAGGGCGAGCTGTCCAGGCTTGAACCACCCTAATACCCGCATAATCGTAAGTGTGCGGTGCCCATCTTTCTCCGGCAAAAGGAGCCTCCTGAGATTGTGGAGGACAACCTAGGAGAAAGGTAGCCACTAACAAGCAAAGGAGGTATGTGCATTTAGAGATCATTTGGTGCGAAGTCTTTGGGAACTGGTTCAAAAGTCACTCTACGGTTTTTGGCGCGGTGTTCAGGAGTATCGTCAGGGTATTCCGCAAATGCTTCCCCATATCCGCGAACGATCAACCGTTCTCCAGGGACCCTATACCGGCTACCAAGGATTTGCTTCACAGATTCTGAGCGTTGGATGGAAAGCAGGTAGTTGTAGACTCCATCACCTTGACCGTCGGCATAGCCATTCACAAAAAGACGCAGGCCGACCTCCTCAACCATCAGCTGACTGACCCTTTCCAGTCCCAGGAGGGAGGCTTTGTCTGGATCAAAGGAAGATGCATTGAAATAAATCCTTATCTCAGCCAGCCATGGATAACCAGGAGGAGAGGGGAGGGTGTCGGTAACAGATGAATCACTTTCTAAGCTACCGGGATTGCCCAATGGTTCAGAGGTGTTCAGGTAGTCCTTGGGAAACACAAAAATATTTTCAAAATTCTTTCCTTTAGCCAATGCGCTATTGAGGAGCAGGCCTGCCACATGTGGTTGACTTAAAAGATAATGCTCAATAAACTCGTTCAGTTCAGCTTCCTCCGGAAGTTGGTCCCATGAAGGGCGGTAAGGGGTTGCTCCGACTGCCCAGAGCCTGCTGTAGTAGAATAGTTGGTTCTGGGGCATATCTGTAGTATGGGCAAATTGGGTTTCAAGCCCTCTTTTTGCCAGTTCAATTTCATTTGGCCATTCTGCTTTTGACCGCATCATTTGGACAAAAGCAGTATATACAGCTTGTATACATTGGGACAAACTATCGAGATCCGGGAAAAGGCTAAGAGTGAGCTGACCCGGTCCCCTGGTTGGAGTATATTCCCAGTGAAAATTACTGGCTAAATTCCCTTCAATGAGATGTTGGTAGAATGGACCTTGACTTGATTGTGCCAGTTGAATAAACCATTCGGCTAGAAATATGACACTGCTGTCGCGAAAACTGCCTTCTAGGGGCCAGATTATTTTCACCTGTGGGATCTTGGTTAACTCATTGATATAGACCTCAAAATTTGGTTCTTCAAGATCGGGGGAAGCAGTGTAAGGAAGGTAAGGTGCTGGCCGGTGGTTTTGCCAGCCTCCCAGCATCGAATCTGAAATTTGGTAAAATACTTTTGGTGGTAGAGGCCCTGTAGCACAAAGGAAGGCATTAGAGGGGTGGAGGTAGGTTTGGTGAATAGACCGAAAGGTCTTGGGATCAAGAGAAGTAAGATCGGGATAATATCCATAGAGGTTCCTCTCTGCATACCTGTCCTCCCAAAGGGTTTGCTCGAGTTGCTGATCTAAAAAGACGAATGGGTCACCAGCCATTTCCTGTAAATCCAAGGCAAAATTCCGGAGTGCTCTATTCAGATCGTTAGCAGGGTAATCAGAGTCTTCAAGGGCGAAGCGAAGAATTCCCATGCCGTCGGCGAGGCGGTGGGGCAACATACGAAGGTAAAATTGAGAATGACTTAAGCTTTGCCTTGCTCCCGTTCTGATTCCCCTTGCTTTTCCAAAAGTACTGTATCGAAGAGTATCTTCTCCACGTTCCCAAAAAGTACGGGCCCATAGTGCAGCTATTCCATCAGCCCCTGAATGGTCAATACTGGCTCCACCCCGAACCGAGAGCGCTACTTCTAACAGGGGCCGGGAAGTGTCTTGGACATAGAAGACTTTCACCCCGTTGGCAAGGGTATGACCGCCGGGAATATTTTGAGCAATAAGGGGGGAGAAGCGTGGAAGCAGGATCGCTACACATATCAGCCAAAAGCTCCACAGGAAGTATGTCTGCTCCCTTTCAGCTTTCATTTGTCAGTGGTTCAGTGCGTAGATGACGATATTTGCTCCCATCTTGAGGGCTGATTCCCGTATTTCAGGAGGGTCGTTGTGGACTTTGGCATCCTCCCAGCCATCTCCGAGGTCACACTCATAGGTGTAGAAACAGACCAGCCGATTTTCGTATAAGATACCGAAACCTTGGGGTGGTTTATTGTCGTGCTCATGTATTTTTGGGAGTCCTTTGGCAAAATCATACAGTTGATGATAGATGGGGTGTTCCCAGTCTAATTCCTGAAAGTCGAGCTCCGGAAATATTTTTTTCATTTCCCGGCGGACGTATTTATCCATGCCGAAATTATCGTCTATATGAAGAAATCCACCAGAAGTCATATACAAACGGAGGTTTTGCACTTCTTCGTCTGTAAAGATTACATTTCCATGTCCTGTCATATAAACATAAGGATACTGGAAGAGCTGAGTACCTGCGGGCTTCACCAGATATTCTTCCGGATCCAATTGGATATTGGTGTTTGTTCGAATATAATCAATGAGATTAGGGACGGAAGTGGGGTTGGAATACCAGTCTCCACCTCCTTCATACTGCAATTTTGCAATCCGGATGTCGGAATCGTTCTGAGCGTGGATGGCGGAGTTACCTGTTCTGGCAATACACACGACCAAGAAAAGGATAAATAGTTGTTTCACAGGACAAAAATAACTTCAATTTGGGTTTGGAGAACTGGTAATAGCTAGATGCTGCTTATAAAGCATCAGTGTATTCTTCAGCAGCATAGCAATGGTCATGGGGCCGACGCCTCCGGGGACAGGTGTGATATGACTTGCTTTGGTTGAAACTCCTTCAAAATCGACGTCTCCAACCAGCCGGTATCCCCTTTTCCGGGTAGGGTCATCTATTCGGTTAATCCCTACATCTACGACGACTACTCCTTCTTTGACCATATCTGACTTGATCAATCCCGGAACACCCGTAGCAACTATCAGAATGTCTGCTTGCCGGGTGTGAAAGGCCAGGTCACGGGTATGTATATGGCAGGTCGTTACTGTGGCTCTGCCCATTTCATTTTCCCTTGCCAGCAAAGTACTGACGGGTGATCCCACAATGTTGCTATTGCCGACTACCACCACGTGTTTTCCTTTGGGATCAATCCCATAGCGGCGTAGAAGTTCGAGGATCCCGGCCGGGGTTGCAGGAAGAGGAGCTGGTAGGTTTTTGGCCATTCGGCCATTGTTGATCGGATGAAATCCGTCCACATCCTTTTCGGGAGAGATCGTCTCGATCACATTGTGCTCTGAGATTTGAGCGGGAAGGGGGAGCTGGACCAGAATGCCGTCTATATCCGGATCGATGTTCAAAGAGTGAAGCTTGCGCAGCAAGAAAGATTCTTTGAGGTCGGCCGGATAGTTGAGTACAGTGGACTCAAATCCGACAAAGTCACAGGCTTTGATCTTGTGCGCGACGTAGGTCTGGCTGGCTGGGTTGTCCCCGACGATGATAGCCACAAGATGAGGTGGCCTGTGTCTGTCTGCTAAAATTGCAGCTGTATCAACCTTAACTTCTTCTTTGATCTCTTGGGAGATTTTATTGCCGTCCAGTAATACCATAGAGTACAAAAGTGTCAATCATCGATTTTCAAAACTGCCATAAAGGCACTTTGGGGAATCTCTACCGACCCTACCTGACGCATACGCTTCTTTCCCTTCTTCTGTTTTTCCAGCAATTTGCGTTTTCGGCTGATATCACCACCATAACATTTGGCCGTCACATCCTTGCGCAAGGCACGAATGGTTTCCCTGGCAATGATCTTGGCACCGATGGCAGCTTGGAGGGCGATCATAAACTGCTGCCGAGGGATCAATTCCTTCAGCTTAAGGCAAAGCTTTTTACCCCATTCAAAGGCACGGTCCCGGTGAATAATGGCACTCAGGGCATCCACCTGCTCGCCGTTCACCAGAATATCGAGTTTCACCATATTGGATTTCCGCAATCCAATTAATTCGTAATCGAAGGAAGCATAGCCTTTGGAGATGGTTTTCAATCGATCAAAAAAGTCAAATACTACTTCTGTCAGCGGCATTTCGAAAACCAATTCCACCCGCTCAGGAGTAAGGTAGGTCTGGTTGATAAACAAGCCTCGCTTGTCCATACACAGATTCATTACTGAACCGATAAAGTCGGACCGGGTGATAATCTGTGCCCGTATGAACGGCTCTTCCATATAAGACATCCGGGCTGGGTTCGGGAAATCGCTGGGGTTCTGCACATCAACGGTTTCGCCATTGGTCAGGTATGCTTTGAAACCAACGTTGGGAACGGTGGTGATCACCGTCATATTGAATTCCCGTTCCAGGCGTTCTTGGACGATTTCCATGTGGAGCATTCCGAGGAAGCCGGTACGGAACCCGAATCCCAGAGCAGCTGAAGTTTCAGGTTCAAAGACAAGGGCGGCATCATTGAGCTGAAGCTTGTGCAAAGAGGACCGCAGTTCTTCAAATTCATCGGTGTCCACAGGGTAAATCCCGGCAAATACCATTGGTTTTACTTCCAGGAAGCCGTCAATCGCAATTTCAGCAGGATTGTCAACATGGGTGATGGTGTCCCCGACCTTGACTTCCCGTACATTTTTGATACCGGAAATGAGGTAGCCTACACTTCCAGTTTCAATAACGTCTCGTGGTTCTTGTCTAAGTTTTAAAACCCCAATCTCATCGGCTTCATATTCAGTACTGAGTGCCATGAACTTTACCTTGTCCCTCTTCCGCAGAACTCCGTCGAAAATCCGGAAATAGACGATCGTTCCTCTGTAAGAGTTAAATACGGAATCAAAAACAAGTGCTTTGAGCGGTGCCTCCGGATTTCCACTGGGAGGCGGAATGTGGAGAATAATATTTTCGAGGATATCCTCGATTCCAATCCCTTCTTTGGCACTGGCCTTGATAACATCGCTTGCATCACAACCGATAAGGTCAACGATCTCATCCGTAACTTCGGGTACCATAGCACCGGGAAGGTCAACTTTATTGATCACAGGGATGATTTCGAGATCATGCTCAATGGCAAGGTAGAGATTGGAGATTGTTTGAGCTTCTATCCCTTGGGCGGCATCCACAACCAGGAGTGCACCTTCACAGGCAGCGATTGACCTGGAAACTTCATAAGAGAAGTCCACATGTCCAGGTGTGTCGATCAGGTTGAGGGTGTACGTTTCACCATCGTAAATGTAGTCCATCTGAATAGCGTGGCTCTTGATCGTTATGCCCTTCTCCCGCTCCAAATCCATGTCATCCAGCACCTGATTCATCATTTGACGTTGAGTAATCGCACCAGTAGCCTCCAAAAGCCTGTCTGCCAAGGTGCTTTTACCATGGTCAATGTGTGCGATGATACAAAAATTGCGGATGTTCTTCATAAGGATACAACCGGGTTGAGTTTACCGGATCTAGCCCGCAAATCTACGTGATTGACGGGCATCAAACCAACCTTTAATGACCCATCTTTAGTCGCGCCGAAGTCCGTACCTGTCAATTTTATTGTAAAGGTGACTACGTTGAATGTCAATTTCTTCAGCTGTCTTGGTGATGTTCCATCCATTCTTCCTAAGCTTACGTTCAATAAACTCTTTTTCTGCGAAGTCTTTGAACTCTTGGAACCTGGCGAACCGTTCGAAAAAGCCGTCCTCTACTTTTCTGATCTTGCGAGGAATTGAAAGTGAATGCACCTCATTTTCGGTAACCTCACCATCACTGAGGATAACAAATCGTTCGATCACATTGTGAAGTTCACGGACATTGCCTCTCCATTCAAGCTTGCTCAATGCCTCCATGGCCCTACCGGTGATGGTTACAAGAGGAACCTTGTATTCGTGGCAGATTTCCTTCAGGAATTGATCCACCAGCAGGGGGATGTCTTCTTTTCGTTCTTTGAGGGAAGGAACGTGGATCAAGATCACACTCAGGCGATGGTAAAGGTCCTCACGAAAATTGCTGTTTTCAATCTCTGAGAGAAGGTCTTTGTTGGTGGCGGCAACGATCCTTACGTCTACCCTGATATCTTTGTCACCACCAACCCGGGTGATTTTATGCTCCTGCAAGGCCCGAAGTACCTTAGCTTGCGCCTTGAGGCTCATATCACCTATTTCATCCAAGAAGAGTGTACCGCCATTGGCTTGCTCAAACTTTCCAATGCGTAGCTTCAAAGCGCCGGTAAATGCTCCCTTTTCATGGCCAAAAAGTTCAGACTCAATCAGCTCACCTGGAATCGCAGCACAGTTGACCTCCACCAACCTGCCATTTCTACGACTTGATTTCTCATGGATCCACCGGGCGACCAATTCTTTACCGGTACCATTCGAACCTGTGATCAGTACCCGCGCATCTGTAGGCGCAACTCTTTCTATGGTTTCTTTGATCTTAGAAATGATAGGAGAGTCACCTGTAATCTCACGGACTTTGGTAACCTTCCGTTTCAGGACACGGGCCTCGGTCACCAACTCTGTCTTGTCCTGAGCGTTTCGAATGGATACCAGCAAGCGGTTCAGATCAGGTGGCTTCTGGATAAAGTCATAGGCCCCCTTTTTGGTGGCTTCGATGGCGGTATCTATATTTGAATGACCTGAGATCATAATGAATTGCAGCTCAGGATTAAATGCAAGAGCCTCATCCAAGACTTCTAGACCATCTTTTTTGGGCATCTTAACATCACAAAGGATGACATCATAATCCTTGGCCATGATCTTTTTTAGCCCGTCTTCACCGTCAACGGCAGTCTCAATATTGTAGTCTTCATACTCAAGGATGTCTTTCAAGGTGCTGCGAATTGCTTCCTCGTCGTCTATGATCAGAATAGTGGGCGATTTCATTGTCTTTTATTTGATACGGTTAAATTAATCACGCAGACAACGATTTCAAAGGTCTATTTGTTTCTTAATGGACTTCCTGCATTCAACCAGAGCTTCCAGGGTACACAGGAACAATCAGGTCCGGAAAAAACAGGCAGGGATATATTCGAAAAAGATCGGTCGCTGCACAAAGCAAGCGACCGATCTTTTTGACGAAGTGGATCTTAAATCGACAGGTGGCCTACAGGTGGTAACCTGTTTGTCAGAAGTAAAACGGAACCCCGATAACAGAAGGAGCTAAGTGGTTCCCAAATTCAGATATCAAGGTATATTGCGGTCAAAACTCTTAGAAAAAGTAACCTAGATTGAGTGCAATATAATTCAGGCGACTTTTCAAACCACTAAATTTGTCGGGGTTGGTATAGGACAGTAAACCCCAGTGATAAGTCAACCCCATCTCCAACATTCCCCAGTCAAATTCCCAGTCTACTCCGATCCCAGGTACGAAGGAGGCTGTGAAGAGCCGAATTCCGTCAACATCGACTCTTTCAGAGGTGAAAGTCGTAGACGCTTCAGTGGTTACCCCGCTTGCCTCTGTTAAGGATGTAACAGTACCTTCAGATCGGATCTTATTCTTAAGGTTTAGTTCAGCATTCATCCCAAAATGTCCAATGATAAATATGCCTGTTCCAATTTCCGGGGAACGAAACTTTAGCCCAAGTGGGATTTCAACAGAAGTAAATCCGATTTTGGCAGTAGTGTCATAACCGGTGGTTGTGGTGGAAACCACAGCCCCGGAACCGTCTACCTCCTGAGTGATAACCAAATTGACAACGGTGTTTCTTACGGATTTGGAGGCAATATTGATCCCAGACTTGAACCCAACGGATTCAGTTAGTCCGTATGTCACAACAAAGTCGAAAGAAAAGCCTAAACCTGCTTTGGTAGTTAAGCCTTCTGGCTTTGTCTTAGACACCTCATTGACTACACTGGCCCATGAAATTAGGGGACTGGCACGGAATCCGATTTTGACTCCTTCCTGAGCCATAAGAGGTTTCATGTAAGCAAATGTGATCAGCAGCAGCAATACATTGTAGTAAATTGTCTTTTTCATGGAAGTAATGGTGTAATAAAGTAGTCACGCAATCTATTTAGATTCATCGAACGAAAAAAACAAAATGGTCGTAAGACTTAAATTTTTACCTTGACATTCATTTGCTCCTTAACAAACATATATACTTTTGCTTTTAATTACGTCTTGCATGGGAATACACATCGGTCTTCACTCCATCACAAAGGTAGTCCAGCTTGGATTTCTAGTAGTTGCTCTGTTCTTTACTTCCTGCAGTGAAGGAGGCAAGGAAAGTGTCACGGACGAGGTGAGCATTGATTACAGAAGTCATCGGCTTGACTTGGATATGTACACGGTATCCCAGGCTTACCAAAACAACCCTAGGCCGGATTCGAGTATTCTCTACAAGCAATACTTTGCTGTTCACCGGGATTTTCTGGTCGATTGGATCTTTTACGGCGAAGATTCCCTCGCGACCGACTCCGTGTTGACTGTATTCATGGCCGAGTTCCTTTCTGATCCAAATGCAGCTGCATTGTTCAGCGACATTGAAAAAAGATTTCCTCCATCTGGAGAAGACCCGTTTGCAGGGATGGAAAACCTACTTCTTCACCTCAAATACTATTTTCCTTCCCATCCGACCCCGGTCCTCTTCACTTTTGCCGATGGATTCCCCGGCACCTTCCAGGCTGGCCTGGAACATCTTTTCATTTCGCGTCGCTATATCGGGGTTGGAATTCACTACCTGATGGGAAAAAGTTACCGCTTTTATCCTCCGGATATGCCGCAGTATCTCCGCAGGCGTTGCAATCCTGAGCACTTGCCTTCACTTGTGGCCCATCAGTACGCAGACTTTTTTATCCCTCCTCCTCCCGTTGAATCGAATCCTGTATTGTTGGACCACATCGTTTACCATGGGCTTAAAATGTATTTAGTGGATAAATTGCTGGGTCCTGAGGTCCCAGATTCCATAAAGCTCTTTTATACCGATCAACAGATGCTCTGGGCCAACACATATGAAGCCCGGGCCTACAAAGAAATGATCGGGGATTTGTACAATTTCGATGCCGCACTTATCCGGCGCTATACCGGTGACAGCCCCTTCACCAGCCATTTGGCACGTGGTTCTGCTCCCCGATTGGGACAATTTATAGGCTGGAAGATCGTACAGAATTATGCCGAAAAGCACCCTGAGGAGAGTGTCGCCGAGTTGATAGCCCGCACCGACTACAAAGCCATCTTTCAAAGGTCAGGTTACCGACCGGAGTAATAGCCATTGCTCAGAGCAAAAGCCAACTGCTTGGAGTAATGGTCATTCCACGGTGGGGAAACCAACTGCCTTTGGTTTTTTACTATCTTGCAGGAAAACCTATAGCTGGAGAAATCAATGGAAAACGCAATCAACCGAACAGCACTGTACGATATTCATGTAGCGCTTGGTGCCAAAATGATCCCGTTTGCAGGGTTCATCATGCCCGTGCGCTATGCAGGTGACAAGGCAGAACACATGACAGTTCGACAGGATGTAGGCGTATTTGATGTCTCCCACATGGGTGAATTTATGGTCAAAGGCCCTAAAGCGCTGGATTTGATCCAGTACATCACCTCTAACAATGCTGCAAAACTTGTGGATGGAAAGGCGCAGTATTCCTGCTTGCCAAACCACCGAGGCGGAATCGTAGACGACCTCATCGTCTATCGGATTACAAAGGACCAGTATATGTTGGTGGTAAACGCTGCTAATCTCGAAAAGGACTGGAACTGGATCGTGGAGGCAAATCAATCTGTCGGTGCTGAATTGCAAGACATCTCCGGAGAAACCTCCCTTTTAGCGGTATCGGGTCCCAAAGCGGGCAAAGTGGTTCAAAAATTGACAGAAATGCCCGTAGAAAACTTACCTTATTACGGATTCATGTACGGACAATTCCTCGATATTCCTGAAAAGGTCCTTGTTGCGACCACAGGATATACCGGAGAGCGCACCTATGAGATCTTTTTCCGCAACAAAGACGCACAGAAGATCTGGGATGCACTGTTTGAGGTGGGAAAAGATTACAACATCAAGCCTGTAGGACTAGGTGCCAGGGACACGCTTCGTTTAGAAATGGGTTACATGTTATACGGAAACGATATCAATGATACCACTTCTCCTCTCGAGGCAGGTTTGGGCTGGATAACTAAGACCAAGAAAGGTGACTTCATTGGCCGGGATGCTATCCTGAAAGTCAAAAAAGAAGGTATCAAGAAGAAGCTGGTTTCTTTTAAGATGGTTGAAAGAGGGGTTCCCCGGCAACACTATGAGATAGCATACGAAAGGAGTGTCGTAGGAAGGGTAACCTCAGGTTCTGTCAGTCCCTTGTTAGGCATAGGGATCGGAATGGGTTACGTTCCCGTTGAGCTAGCGGAAGTAGGACAACACATTGATGTTGTCATCAGAGAAAAACACCTCAAAGCGGAGGTTGTGAATGCACCTTTCATAGAGAAATGATATGTCGATGAGACCCCCCAAAATTGACCGTACAACCCCCTGGGTGGGCGTCTGCCTATCTCCCATATTGATCAATCAGTTTGAGTTGAAAGATTCTATCGTGGTGATCGTTGATGTGCTGAGAGCGACCACCACCATGTGTACTGCCTTTGACAACGGTGCCCGGTCCATGATCCCGGTCGCAACCTTGGAGGAAGCAAGGGATTACAAGGCCAAGGGGTTCCTGGCTGCTGCAGAACGGGATGGCGAGCAAATCCAGGGATTTGACTTTGGAAATTCACCCTTTTCCTTCATGAACTCTAGTATCAAGGGAAAGGACATCTGCATTTCGACCACAAATGGGACCCATGCCATCAAAGAAGCAGTGGACCATGGCGCCACTGAAATTTTAATTGGATCATTCGCTAACCTGAGCCGCCTGTGCGAATACGTTAAGCAAAGGGGAAGGAATGTTGTGATGCTGTGTGCAGGATGGAAGGATAGACCCAATCTGGAAGATACCATCTTCGCTGGTGCTATGGTCAGGTCTCTTCGCCCCGACTTTCACAGGTTTGAGGATACGGCCCTGATCGCAGAAACGCTCTTCCGCAATGCTAACCGGAGAAAACGGTACTTTATCCGAAATTCTTCTCACTTTCACCGTCTTTACCATAAGCTTCAAATCCAGAAGGATGTGAAGTATGCGTTGAGGCCTGATACCCATTCGGTGCTTCCAAAATTGTTTGGAGACAGAATATATGACCTTGACGGTCCCTATGCCAAGGGGTTGGAATCGGACAGTTGAAGCCGATCTCCCGAACGGCAGATCAGTCAGGTATAGCGGCGATTTCTTCCGGTAATTTTATGGAATAAATGATCTTCCTGACTGTATCAAATTGCAGATAGGGATACATATCCAGTAAGGTATCTATTGCTTCTGCTGATTTCAATCCTCGACTCCTCAAGGACTTATATTCACGTTTGATTTCAAAATCGCGAAGCACCTTGCGGTTAAGTAAATTGAGATCAAGCAAGGCTCTGAACAAGTCGTCTGGCAGGATTTGACGAATAGGATTACTCATGATAACACTCCCTCTTAGTTGTATACTTCTTAACTAACCTAAAGGTAGAGGTCTACTCATTCGTTGTTGTTTTATTTTACTCTCAGAAAGTAAACCCTATTGTCATAGAAAATAGATTGGAGGTAACCCGGTTAACAAGCTCCGGCGAGAACTCAGACGGGTCCTGAACTGTATAAAGAAGTCGCCTGTCATTATTGTACTCACGCGCATAAGCAATATCAATATAGTAATTTTTCTGCTTCAGTCCAATGCCGCTGCTGAATATCTGGCGTTTCCCACTGATTTTATCTATATCCCCTGTCTGGAAGTCGATATATTCCAGGTATGCATCCTCTAGTACAGCACCATAATTGGAATAGCCCAGTCGGAATCGTCCTGGTCCGAAGCGCATTTCCCCTCCTATCCGAAAATTATATGCCGATGCAAATTGCTGGCGAATGTCTAGGTTCTCTTGGGTAAATGCATAGAAGAAGCCACTGCCTGGGGCCAGGTCCGAACTGAACCTGGCACTGCTGTAATCAATATAGTCGAAGTCGGCAGAGATAAATCCCAATTTCCCGATCAGACCCATTGCTCCTACTGTCACTTTAAATGGTGTCGTCAGATTATAAGTAAAGATACCATTCAGGGGATCGAACCCGTAGTCTTGGCTGTTATTGTCAAAGGTTGAGGTGAGTTCAGTGTAATATTCGTCAGACATAGAATACAATGTCGGAGTCTGGAATGCAATCCCGATCCTTATCTGGTCGATAGGCCGGGCAATGACCCCAAAGTTTAAATTGAAACCTGTGCTTCTCACTCCATATATATCCAGAAAGGTCATTCCATTCAATGGGGTGCTGTCATTCGCATAAGTCCGGTGGACATCGTTTATATCTTCTTCCGTAAAGAAAAATTCCGAATTGTAGCGCAGGCCCCTGATACCCAAAGTTACACCGGCATATATCTTATCATTGATATTGCCGGCTACTCCCAAGGTCCATTCATTGATCCTCCCATTTTCTTCATGTTGCAGCCTTTGTTGGACCTGTCCACCCTGAGCAGCCCCGATCCAATTCCCGTCGATACCACTGGTGTCTATGATCCCTGCTCCGACTGCCAGGCCGGGCCAAGTGCTGTTGTTTTGGTTAAAAACGGTGGCATAGGTCTCTCCGGCAGCCAGCCCGGCGAAAAAGTCAGTCATGCTGCTGGAGGGATTGTATGTATCGATGGTAGTCCTGCGGTTGAAATTAGCGAGCTGACTGTAGCCAATTGCAAATGCAAAGGACTTAAGTCCGCTCTGAGACTCTTCTCGTTGGCGCGTTGCCCGGTTCCACCGAACGACAGGGGACGCACTGACGAAACCAATGTTGGTAAAGCCAAAATTGGTCCGGGAATCTCCGAAGGTTTCTCCCAGATATTCTGCTTCATTGTGGGAAAAACGAAGACTGGGGGTAAATACCAGGTCACTGCGGCGATATACTGCCAAACCGGCGGGGTTGAGGCTGGCAGCTGAAAAGTCGGCGCCTACTGCTGAAAAAGCACCTCCAGCTCCCATACTTCTACTGGTACTGTAAACGGATGTGCCTGAATATCTGAATGCATCCAGGGCACTTTGCCCCTTCAAAGGAGTACAAGCAATCGCACTCAGCAAAATGCCAAGACTTGCTATTATTGTTTTTCGCATTGTATTACTTACCGGACCCGGGTTCTTTTTAGCGTCTTCGGACGCCGCCAGTTTGGCGGCTGGGGGAGCTGGTACTGCGTGAATTGATACTGCTTCTTACGGAACCGCTACTCTTCCCAGAAGGAATGCTATAGTTATTGGACCTAGTGGGCCTCCGGGAAGGTGCGCTGTTGTAATTTCTGGAGGGATTTGTCGTACCCTCAGGACGGTTGTAGTTAAGACCGCTGTTGGGACTAACTGTATTGTTGGGAGTAGTCCTGGGCGTCAACGTATTGTTGGGAGCAGTCCTTGGTGTCAACGTATTGTTGGGAGTAGCCCTTGGCGTCAACGTATTGTTGGGAGCAGCCCTTGGTGTCGACGTATTGTTGGGAGTAGCCCTTGGCGTCAACGTATTGTTGGGAGGATTGCTGATCGTGTTATCATTTCTTGGATTTCCGGTATTATACGAGGGGTTGGTATTCGGCTGTGTCGTATTGATATTGGAGGAATTGTTGTATGTATTGTTAGGCTGTATCGTATTGCTTCTAACGGGTTGCGAGCCCACAGTGTTGTCCCGGGTATTAACTGAGTTGCCAGTCGTCGGCTTTGAATTGTAGTTGTCGGTGACGTTAGAACCTGCAGGTCTTCCGGGACGTGCTGTTGTGGAAGCGGGCAGACTCCAGCTTCCGGTAGCAGCCTGTGGATTGGCAGTTTGATAGAGCCTTACATTCTGCTCGCTCGGAATGCTGGCGGCTTGAGCTTTCGCGGTACGCGGAGGACGGATGGGATTGTTCCTTATAGAAGATGTGGTCGGACGGGGGGCATAGGTTGTATTTGAATTTGATCTACCAAACGCCCAGCCTTGATACCCGGCGCCATAGGCACAGGGATTGTAGCCGGCGCCGCCATTAAAGAAAGTCTGAGAATAGTAGCCGCCAAAGCCGCCGCCATAATAGGATGACCATCCGCTGCTATAGTAGTAGCCCGTTGTCCCGTAGCTTACACTGTAAAAATTCCAACTGTTTCCCCAGCCCGGATTGCCCCATCCTGCGTTGAAACTGTTACAGCCAAAGCAATTACCCCAACTGTTAAACTGGCCGGGATAAAAGGAATACCCTGGCCGGCCCCATCCGTAAGTCCACGAATAGGAGGGACCTTGGTAATAAAATGGATCATACCACCATGGATCGTTCCGGAAATAACTCCAGGTAGGAGTGTTGATCACGTAATAAGGGTCATAAGCGAAATAGGGGTCATAGTAGCCCCAACCGGCACGGGCACCGCGGTTGCCGAAACGACGGATCCTGCGGGAATAGTAAAAGTCATCGTTTTCATAACCGTTCCAGTTGTCATCATTGTAATAAAATTCTTCACTTTCGCCCGTTTTGGCCATACGTCTGCGGTCATAACTATCTGCACTTCCGGCCACCGGTTGGCGGTCAATTGTAGTTTGGCGCGTGTTATCAACTCCTGCCCGCGGTTCGGAAGCCGGGGCTGTGGATACATTATTGGTAGCTGCTGTGTTTGCCTCACGGGCTTCCTGCTCAGCTTTAGCGTCAGCAGAGGTGTAATAGATGTCATCATATTCCGCCCCGGCAATCTGCCTGGGTCCCGTACAACCGGATAAGCCCCAAAGGCCTAGAGCAAGTACAGTAAAAAGTGAGAGTCTCATGTTATATGACATTTCTTGAATGGGTTCTTAAGTCAAATTCCGGTTTAAGCCTGGTTCAGCATTGCAGAATACCAGGGTGCCGATCAAAGTAAATTTAAGGAATAAACTTCACTTTAGTAAGTAGCAAAAACTGTTCCAAATTATATTGAATGGTCTAACAAACGGAGGTAAAACTTATCAGCTCCGGGTTGTCCTCCGAACACAACCTGACTTATTCTGGATCTAAGCGCTTTGTAATTCGTGGACCGCTATTTTGTAATTCTGACCTGTAATTGGTGGTGAACCGGATACAAGACAGGTTGTTCCCCGCATACAGCCTGGTGCCCTCCTGACTGGTATTGTGTGCCCTGTACGCAAGCAGATTGTATCCAGGACAATGATAATATACATACTGTGCATACTCAGGCTATACTTTGGACCCTTATCGGCTTGTATTGTGAAGATCACAGGGTCCTATGCAGGCCATTTTACAGGTGTACCCCGAACATAATCAGTTTGTGGTACGGACAAATCCGGATTTTATTTGGACCATTGCTATGCTGTACGCTGACCATTGCTATGCTGTGCGCTGGCTATTGTTATGCTGTACGTTGGCTATTGTTTTACTGTATGCTGGCCATTGCCATGCTGTGGGCTGGTCATTGTCATACTGTACGCTAGCCATTGTCATGCTGTGCTCCGGACCATTGTCATACTGTATCTACGGTACAACCAAGTTGTATGCAGACCATAACCATTTTGTAATATGAACAGTATCAGAATGTATGCTGAACTCAATTGGGATGTACCGTGATCATTATCGGAATGTATGCTGAATTCAATTGGGATGTACTGTGATCATTATCGGAATGTATGCTGAACTCATTTGGGATGTGATCTAAACGGCCTCCCAGGGCCATTGAACTTGGTATTCCCTGCATTCCCGACGGTATTTCCCTGTTTAGTTATGTGTCAACATCTATTGCAACTTGTGTGCACCAACCATATTTGCCTTGTTGAGATTTCCCATTTCCCGTGTTCAGATCTCCCATTTGCCATGTGCTCCCCCCCATTTTTCCATATTCACAATTATCATTTTGATATGTGCCTGTTAACCGCTTAATTCGAGATGTTCAAGGGGTCGTGTTGCCAGATGCACCCGGGAAGTTCTTGCTTGCTTCCAGCGGGCCTGGCGGTTTCCCCCGGTCCTCAAACCACCGATAGTAACACAAAAATGAAAGAACCAACAGTTTCCATTTATATTGACGGAGAGGAGTTGCCGACGTTCAAGGATTTCACCCTGAAGCAGTCGATGTATGATCACCATTGGTTCGAGTTGGTGTTGAGCCACGAGGTGGTTGAAGACCTTGGGAGCCATCGTATGGACAAGTCGCGGTTGTGGCTGGGAAAGCCTTTGCGTGCCTT
>JBFGVE010000015.1:0-33818 GCA_041565275.1 Bacteroidia bacterium | reverse complement strand
CCTTTCGATTCTTAGCAATCCTTGTTCGCCCTTTTTCTCCATCATTTCTTATCAGTGTGTACCCTAATTCATTCACAGGTACTTTTATCGTCCAGCCTACTTCTGGTGGATTGATTTCGGGAAGGGCTCGGACATTGGTTCAGATTGTGGCACGCCCAGTTACCTGTGAACTGCTACAATGCCCCCGAAGATGGAAGAAAAAAATCTACAATTGTACTGTTTCAATTTTATTAAATTGTGTAACCTCAGAATATTGGTTTTTTACATGAAATACTTTCGATCCCTCATTCTAAGTTTGTCCATGAGTGTTTTATTGTGTGGATGCGGTAAGTTCTGTAGTGGACCTAAGATAGAAATGACTGTTGGTCTGGATCAGACAGTGTTTCTCAAACAACTTGCAGGTGAAAATCTAAATCCTGGATTTATTAGAACTATAGATTCTATTGCCAACTCAGTTGACCCTCATAACAAATCTCTTTTATTAGATCTAATTGACTACTATGAAGAAAGGGCAGGAGGTAAGGATACCGGGGAATTATTTTCGTGTTTTCCCGGTCAGAAAAATGGCGACTTTACGGCATTGAAGGAATTTTTCGTCTCAAAATATAGGGACTCTTTTCGGACAGCTTCTGATATCCTGAAAAGCAGGTTTCTGGAGTATGAAAATATGTGTGTTGTATATGAGGTAAAAGAGGAAAGAATCCATATTCAGTTTACAGATTCACTCCGCCAAGTGAGCGAAACATTAATCTCTATTCCTGGCTATTTTCAAATATTGGAAACGGTTACCCTCTCTGAATTAGAAGAGGTTTTTCAACTTGCCGATACCGTTTTGTCAGTTTCGGATACTTCTATAGGAGGAAAACTGGTTTTGATTTCATTTCGTGAATTGTTCAACCCGGAGGTTTTACCAAATCCTCAGTCTCCTATAATAGGAAGGACTACACCTGAAGATTCAGGAATGATCGCTTCGGTTATTCGCAATCCCAAAATGCAAACCATACTTGATAATGAGAATATTGACTTGATCTGGACTAAGTCAGATGGACAGAATGTGGATACAAGTTTGCAGTTGATAGCGGTAAAAAGGAATACTAAAAGCCCAAGTATAGGAGTTAGGGTCCGAGAAGCTTTTGTTGGAGGAATTGAGGGAAAGCCGGCTGTCAGGATCAGTCTGGATGCTGCAGGGGCAATTGAATTAAGAACGCTCACCGAGAGAAATCTGGGAAGGAATCTGGCTGTAGTTCTTGATGGAGTCGTCTGGCAGTTAGCTAAGATTAGTGAATCTATAATAGACGGGAAATTTGAATTGACGGGAGGGCTAAGTGAGAAACAATCAAAAATTCTTGCAGCTGTTTTGAACAGCGGTCCACTGCCCTTACCTTTTCAATTTCAGTCAGTAAATCAAGGTTTAAAAAGTACCCGATAATCGAATCCAGCAGCGTTGGATGGCCCCAAATTGCAATTGGTATTTTGCATGGTCATTAGATAATCATTATTTTTGACGCTGGTCTTAAAGAATGCGCAATTTCAGGTATATATGGAGCTTTATCGTGGTTGGTCTTGTCCTCGTTCTCTCGGGCAAGATCAGCAAGGAAGGCCTCTTCTCTGCCTATATTAAAACGATCGCAGAGGTCGAGGTTCGGAATACGCAGGACCTGGTAGATGTTGATTCGCAGGCTGAGATTGTTACTCTTTCTAATGTCAAATCTCTCCCTAAATATATATCTTCTATTGCTGGTGCTTGGGCTTCTAGCAGACTTATTAAGAGTTTTGACTTCTGGTTGCCATTCGGTTTTTGCTTTCGGTACGCACCTTCCCACCAATTCTTTATCTCCTCACCTATCAGGGCGCCAGGACTATCCTAAGAATACATTTTTGGTTATTGTAAATAATTCATCCAAAATCTAGATGATCTTGGCTGATGGCGTTATTTTAAAGTTAATATTTCACTTTTATTTTTTCAGAAACAGATGAGAAATAAAGCTACAGTTACGGCACTTTTGATCGTCTTCACATTGATCTGTGTGTCGAACTTATTTTTTACCTATCAGGCCTTTAATTACGAAGGAGGGCTGAATGAATCCGAGTTGGCCATTCTACAACAGGATGAAGGATATAAAAGATCCAAGAGGAATGCCTTCTCCCTCGGTCTTGACTTACAAGGTGGTTTGTTTACCACCATAGAGGTCAAGGTTGATGATATCCTTCGTCTGTATGCTGGTACATCAATTGATGAGACCTTTACAGAGTCTCTCGACAGTGCACTAGTGCGTAAAACGACCAGTGATGCTACCCTTCCAGAGCTTTTCCTGCAGGAGTTGAGGGAGGTCTATCTGAAGAAGAACAACACTGATGCGGCCAAGAATATGATCGCAGATGGACATTTATTGCGTACATATTTTACTAGCCCTGAGCGTAATATCCCTTTTACCGCCACAGATGATGAGATTCTCAACCGTCTCAACAAGGACGCAACGGATGCGATTGACAACACGTACAAAATAATCCGCAAGCGGGTCGACCAGTTTGGGGTAGCTTCTCCAAATCTTCAATTGGAGCGAGGAACTGGACGGATCGTTCTTGAAATGCCTGGTGTTCAAGATACTGCACGTGTCCGTAAATTACTCTCCAATACCGCTCGTCTTGAATTCCGTGAGACCCACAAAGCAGGTGAGATCCAGAATGTAATGGAGCGTATTGATCGTGAGGTCAAGTCTCTTATGATCGCCAGAGGCGAATTGGTGGGTGATAACTCCCCAGATTTGGGTGAAGATAGTACCACCATCGGAACAGTTGACTCTACCAGCCAGGATTCCATTAACAACGAGAATGCAATAGTTGGCGGTGAAATGTCCCCGGAAGTTGATTCCGAGATAGACTCTATCCAATTGACTGCCGATGCTTTTGCCGCTCAAATGGATGGCAGCGCCACAATAGACGACAGTGGTACAACTGACTCAACTGGTAATATTTTGTCTGACACTGCTGGCCTTAGCCAGGAGGAAAAGATTTTACGTTTCAGGGAAGAAAGGCCCTTTTCTGGAATGTTTGATGTTGAAGCTTCTGTTTACGCAGATCGTCCGGTTATTGGATATTCATCTGTCGTAGACACTGCTAAAATCAATAAATGGTTGGCAGAACCTTCAGTTAAAAATAAAATTCCTCGCAATGTTAAGTTTGCCTGGGAGGCCAAGCCGGATGAAACGATCAAGGAAAATACAGGGAAAGATCTATTAGGCTTGATTGCTTTGAAAAGTAATTCAAGTGATAAAGCTCCACTGGAAGGTGATGTAATCACTGAAGCTTATCAGGATTACGAAAATAATTCGATCAACCCCGCTGTATTCATGAATATGAATAACAAAGGAGCCAGGGAATGGTCCGACTTAACCAAGAAGAACAAAGGACGGTCCATTGCGATTGTGATGGATGGGTTGGTTTATTCCTACCCAAATGTAAATGGTATGATTACTGGTGGGCGTTCACAGATCTCAGGTAATTTTACCGTTGATGAAGCAAAGGACCTCGCCAACTTGCTCAAGGCAGGTGCGCTACCGATTAGTACCGAAACCAAAGGATTTACTCAGGTTGGACCCACTCTTGGCGAGGAGAATCTCGACAGTGGTTTGATTTCTTTCCTGATTGCTTTCCTGGCAACCATCGTTTTCATGTTCCTTTACTACTCAAGTTCTGGATTAATCGCCAATGTTGCTCTGATCGTTAACCTTTTCTATATTCTAGGGGTTTCTGCGGCCTTTAACATTGTGTTTACCCTTCCGGGATTGGCCGCAGTGGTTTTGACAATGGGTATGGCAGTAGATGCAAACGTATTGATATTTGAACGTATTCGAGAGGAGCAGCTTGCAGGTAAGTCTTTTAAAGCAGCAATATCTTCTGGGTTTAGCAATGCATTCAGCTCTGTAATGGATGCAAATATTACAACTTTTTTAACTGGCCTGATCCTGTTTACCTTCGGCCTCGGACCAATAAGGGGTTTTGCCGTTTCTTTGATGATTGGTATAGTAACTTCGTTGATCTGTGCTCTGTTTATCACACGTTTGATCCTGGATCGTTACGCAAACAAAGGAACAGGATCGATCAGGTTTGGTACTAAGAAAACACTTTCTGCTTTTTCCAAGATCAGTCTGAATATGACCGGTCGCAAGAAGTATATGTACATCTTGTCCGGTATTTTAGTAGTTGGTTCAATTGCTTCAATTGCTGGTTTCCAATTTCGTACAGGGGTTGACTTTAAAGGTGGACACCAGTTCCAGATTGAGTTTTCCAAAGACATAAATCCTGAAAATCTTCGTAAACCAATGACCGAGGCATTCGATGGGCAGGTACCTGTGATCCGTTCTTTGGGTTCTGATCAGAAACTATTGATTACAACCTCTTACAAGTATGAAGACAGTAAAGCTGCTGACGAGGTCTTGAATAAGGTGATTGCCACTTGTGATGCTATTGTTCCGGACAATGGGGCTATAGTAAAGTCAAGAATGTTTGTTGGCCCGACAGTCGCAGAGGATATCAAAAATTCTGCCTATGGGGCAGTAGGATTCTCTCTATTGGTCATCTTTCTGTACATTTTGATTCGCTTCCGTGGTATAAGGTATTCTATGGGGGCCCTGGCTGCACTTTTTCATGACGTGATCATTGTTTTGGGAATCTTCTCCTTCGTGGGGAAAATGGATTTCTTACCATTCCCACTGGAGGTGGATCAAGCCTTCATTGCAGCAATCCTGACCATTATAGGTTATTCGATCAACGATACCGTGGTTGTATTTGACCGGATAAGGGAAAATTTTGGAGGGATGAAATCCTCTGATGCTGCCTCAGTGTATGACACGTCTATCAATCAAACATTTAGTAGAACCCTGATTACTTCTTTAACTACCCTTTTGACCATTCTGATCTTGCTTGTTTTTGCAGGAGATGTGATCCGCCCATTTATGTTCGCACTGTTTATCGGTATCATCGTCGGTACTTATTCTTCAATCTTTGTTGCCAGTCCTATCTCTTTGGACTTGATGAACTTCGTGGACAGGCCTTCCGGCAAAAAATCTGCTGGTCAGAAAAAAAAATAAAGAATACTTGATTTGAGCCGCTCCTTTTGAAAGAAGATGCCTCTCTTGGGGCATCTTCTTCTACTTACAGAAATGAAAGGTCAGGCAAGTTTGAAGATTCTCTGAAGGTAAAGAATAGCGGAAAGGTCATATTGGCAGTTATGGCACGAATATTCATATATAGTGGTCTTTTTGCCAGTGCTTTTTCGTACTTTTAATGTAAGGCATTAATGTTGAGACAAGTGAATCACCCCCATCACCACCCCCATCTGGGGAATTAAAATGAGAGATTAGAAGTCGTATGGATGAGAATATGAATGATTCCGAATTTTTAAGTAGCGAAATGAAAATAATGAACGATTCCGAGGAAAGGGAAATGTTCAATGAAGATATCCCGGAAACCCTAGGTATATTGCCTTTGAAAAATACAGTGCTTTACCCGGGAGTTGTTATTCCCATCACTGTTGGGCGCCAGAAATCGATTCAACTGGTTCAGGCCGCAAACAAGACTTCTGATAAGATCATTGGAGTTATTGCTCAGCGTAATGTAGAGATCGAAGAACCTGAACCGAAGGACCTCTACCGCTTTGGTGTCATGGCAAAAATCCTTCGGTTGCTGAGAATGCCTGATGGAACTATCACTGTGTTGATTCAAGGGAGAAGTCGGTTTGAGGTGCAGGAATTCGAACAGACAGAACCCTATTTTGTAGCTCGGCTCGCAAAACTCCTTGAAGAGTTTCCGTCCAAGCGAGATACCCATACCTTGCTTCACAGCCTAAAGCGAGAAGCACAGGAGATTATAGACCTTTCACCCAGCATTCCTCCGGAAGCACAGGCAATTCTGAAGAATGTGAAAAGCCTTAGCTTTTTGATTTACTTCATCGCTACCAACCTAAATCTTGAGGTAAATGACAAACAAGTTCTGCTCGAAATGAACTCTTTAGCAGATAAGGGGCAAAAAGTTTTGGAATACCTGGGTCAAGAGCTGGCTATACTCGAACTCAGTGAAGAGATCAATTCTAAGGTCCGCTTGGATCTGGATAGGCAGCAGAAAGAGTATTTCTTGCGTCAGCAAATTAAGGCAATACATGAAGAATTAGGAGATTCAGGACCAGAAGGAGAGGTAGATCGGCTCAGGCACAGGGCTTTGGAAAAAGACTGGCCTATGAAAGTCCAGGAAGTCTTTGAGAAAGAGGTCAACAAGTTGTCTCGACTCACACCTCACATGCCTGACTATGCCATAGTCCTCAATTATGTAGAATGGCTGCTGGATTTGCCTTGGGGCAATTACAAAGAGGAGAACTTTGATATTAAAGGAGCAAAGGATATCCTTGATAATGACCATTATGGACTGGAAAAAGTAAAAGACCGGATCTTAGAGTACTTGGCAGTTCTGAAATTGAAAGCTGATAAAAAGGCTCCGATCCTGTGTTTCTATGGTCCTCCGGGAGTTGGGAAAACTTCTCTCGGAAAATCAATCGCGCGTTCTCTTGAACGGGAGTTCATCCGAATCTCATTGGGTGGAGTCCGTGATGAAGCAGAGATCCGTGGTCACCGACGGACCTATATTGGGGCGATGCCTGGCCGCATTATTCAGGGTCTGAAAAAGGCGAAAACCGGTAATCCTGTTTTTATGTTGGATGAGATTGACAAGGTTGGTTCTGACCACCGGGGTGATCCTTCTTCAGCGCTTTTGGAAGTATTGGATCCAGAACAAAACGACACCTTCCAAGATCATTTTCTTGAAGTAGAGTATGACCTAAGCCGGGTTATGTTTGTTTGCACAGCCAATACCCTCGGAACCATCCATCCTGCATTGTTAGACCGAATGGAAATCATAGAGATCAACGGGTATTCACAGGAAGAAAAAATTGAAATTGCTGAGCGGCATCTTATACCACGCATTCGGAAAGAACACGGCCTGAAAGCTTCTCAAATGAGATTGCAGAAAAGGTCATTGAAAAGGATCATTGAAGGATACACTAGGGAATCTGGTGTACGGAACCTTGCCCAGAAGATATCTGGCATTTGCAGGTCGGTGGCAAAGCAGATCGTGATGGGCGAAGCAGAATCAGTTTCTGTCTCGCCCGATACATTGGAGGAAATGTTGGGTTTACCCAGGTTTGAAAATGAAGTATATCAGAAAATCGATGGTCCAGGTGTCGCGATTGGATTGGCCTGGACGTCTGTAGGAGGTGATATTTTATTTATTGAGACCTCGCTGAGCCACGGCTCAGGACGTCTTGTGATGACAGGTCAGTTGGGGGATGTGATGAAGGAGTCTGCTACGCTCGCCTATTCATACTTGAAGACCAAGGCCCATCTTTATGGGATAAAAAACGAGCTTTTCAAGCATTGGGATGTACATATACATTTCCCGGCAGGAGCCGTCCCAAAAGATGGCCCTAGCGCAGGGATAGCAATTCTGTCTGCTATGACGTCTGCTTTTACTCAGCGCAAATTGGTTCAAAAACTGGCTATGACTGGAGAAATTACCCTCAGAGGCAAAGTGCTTCCGGTAGGAGGGATTAAGTCTAAGGTGCTGGCTGCTAAGCGAGCTGGAATCAAGACAGTTGTACTTTGCAAATCCAATAAAAAAGATATCCACGAAATCAAAGATGAATATATAGAAGGTCTGAAGGTAATTTATGTCGATCGAATGGAGGAAGTCTTAGAGCATGTCCTGGAAAAATCCAAAGTTCCCGGAGCTCTTGATTTGATGGCCCCAGTTAAAGAAGCAGAAGAACGTGAAAAAAAACGGCTCAATCCTCGAATTGACAACACGGGGGCTGGCACCTATGTTCATTGACCGGAGTCCCGTGCTTAACCTGACTGTGCCAAAATGACCCACCATCCTGATCAAGAACTCAAAAAGTCTGGTGCGCGTCAGGAAGCATTGGGAGTTACGGGGATGACGTGCGCATCATGTGCAGTTAGTCTAGAGAAACATCTGCAAAAAATACCAGGTGTCCACAGAGCCTTCGTTAACTATCCTAACCAAAGCTTGAATATAGAATTTGACCAAGCTATCCTTTCTCTTGAAGATATCAAAGCCAGTGCCGGGGAACTCGGTTATAATGTTATTACCGGAAATGCTCCACAAAGGCAGACATTAAAGGAAGAGGTTGCTTCACAGCGGTTGAAAAGCTTGGAGATAAAGCTAATCGTTGCCATATCATTTTCCCTGCCTGTCTTTATCATTTCCATGTTTTTGATGGGTAAAGTCCCCTTTGAACGATGGATACTTTTAGGGCTTTCTCTTCCGGTAGTCGTCTATTCAGGTAAAGAGTTCTTTCTCAATGCAGCGAGGAAAGCTAAACACTTTACTTCAAATATGGACACCCTGGTAGCTCTTAGTACCGGGGTTGCTTTTCTCTTTAGTTTGTTTAATACCTTGTTTCCAGAATACCTGATTGATCAGGGATTACAGCCCCATGTTTATTACGAATCAGTCGTAGTGATAATTACCCTGATCCTTTTAGGACGGTATCTGGAGGAACGTGCAAAAGGACGAACTTCCTCCGCTATTAAGAGTTTGATGGGGCTACAGCCCAAAGAACTAACCGTAATCCGAAATGGAGAAGAGGTCTTGATCTCGATTCTGAATGTAATCCCAGGTGATCTGGTTCTATTGCGTCCTGGTGAGAGAGTCCCTGTGGACGGAAAGGTCAAGCGTGGAGAATCCTATGTTGACGAAAGTATGATCACAGGAGAACCCATTCCAGTTCCGAAAATGAAAGGGGACTATGTATTTGCGGGAACTATTAATCAGAAAGGGAGTCTGAAAATACTTGCAAAGGAGATCGGGGAGTCGACTCTTTTGGGAAACATCATTTCTTTTGTTCAAAATGCCCAGGCGACCAAGCCACCAGTTCAGAAATTGGTTGATAAAATTGCGTCTATATTTGTCCCAACCGTGGTAGGACTGGCGTTTTTCGCTTCTGTGATTTGGTATTTCTGTGGTCCGGAACCAGTTTTTTCCCATGCATTTGTTGTTCTCATAACGGTGTTGATCATTGCTTGTCCGTGCGCACTTGGGCTGGCCGTCCCCACCGCTTTGATGGTTGGCATGGGAAAGGGTGCAAAGGCTGGCATTCTAGTGAAGGATGCCAGTGCCCTTGAGATGGCACACAAGTTTGACCTTCTGGTCCTAGATAAGACCGGTACGCTTACTGAGGGTCGCCCTACCATGACCAATTTGAAAATCGCTTCACATGCTGAGGAAAGACAAGTAAGAAGCATATTGCTCAGTCTGGAAAAACAGTCAGAGCATCCCCTTGCCCAGGCGGTAGTCCGGGGAATAGGAGAAGGAGTTTCACCCCTGATGGTGACACATTTCGAGAGTATGACCGGGTTAGGTGTTCGGGGGGTAATTAATGGCAGAACATATATGCTGGGTAGTTCAGTTCTGGTCCAAAATCTAAGATTGTCAATGGAAACCTCGTTGCTTAACCAAGTTGAAGATTGGCAGAGTAAAGGTTTGACTGTCATATATCTGAGTGATGAAACGAACGTATTGGCGGTTTTATCCATTCGCGACAAGATTCGGGAGGGCGCAAAAAAGGCAATAAAGGATTTGGAAGGATTGGGAATAGATATCTGGATGCTGACCGGGGATAGCAAAGGAGCCGCACAGGAAGTGGCACGGGAATTAGGAATTAGGAATTTTCGGGCCAGACAGATGCCAGACTCGAAAAGCGATTTTGTTGTGGAAATGCAGACCGCCGGTCACCTCGTTGCCATGGTTGGAGATGGAATCAATGACGCCCAAGCACTCGCCCAGGCTGACCTTGGGATTGCTATGGGAAGTGGCACCGATATCGCTATGGACAGTGCTGGAATTACCCTAATGCAGTCGGACATCAGGAGCTTGGTCAAAGTGGTACATCTTTCACGTATGACCTTGGGCACAATCCGGCAAAATCTGTTCTGGGCATTCATATACAATCTAATTGCAATCCCGGTCGCTGCAGGAGTTCTTTATCCAGCTTTTGGCTTTTTGCTCAATCCAATGATTGGAGGTGCAGCCATGGCGGCAAGCTCAATTTCAGTCGTTCTCAATAGCCTTCGCCTCAATCAAAAAATACTTTAAATCTTCTCGCATGAATACCTATAGGTTTAAGACGAACATTAATTGTGCAAGTTGTATCAAGGCTGTGACTTCCTTCCTAAATGAAATTGATGAAGTTGATAGCTGGCGAGTAGATACAGACAGCCCAGATAAAATACTTGTAGTAGTACTTGACGAAGGCGGTCCGGAGGTGGTAGTAAATGCCGTGAAAAATGCGGGATTCTTTGTTGATATCATCCCAGGTTAATTTTCCTGCACCTGACCGAATTATATTGAATAAGTGTAGGGCAGATCCAGAAGGCAAAAATCCTATGGAACTAAATGCTAAAACCCATCCAAAACCCATCCCAATATTTTTCCTTCTATTTTCAGACTGATTATTGTTACTTAGCAAAGTGAAGCAAATATTGACATACCTGATAGCCTTGCTACCGCTTTTAAGCCAAGCCCAAATTGGGGGACGGAATGTCTACGACTTCCTAAACCTATCGCCAAGTGCAAGAGCTTCTTCTCTGGGGGGGTACAATATCTCTACCTACGACCACGATGCCGTATTTGCTTACCAGAATCCTGCTTTGCTGAACGATTCCATGCACCAGATGGTTAGTATGTCCTTTGTGGACTATTTGGGAGGAATTAACTATGGTTACGGTTCCTATGCACATTCCATTGAGGGAATTGCTGATTTCCACGCTGGTGTCCAGTTCGTAGGTTACGGGGAGATGGTTGAGGCCGATATCCTTGGCAATCAAATCGGAACGTTTGGTGCAAATGACCTGGCTCTGGTTGTAGGAGCTGGTTGTCAGGCAGACCATTTTAGGATCGGAGCCAACCTGAAGTTTATCAACTCGAGCATTTCAGGGTACCAAAGTAATTCAGCCCTGGCCTTTGATCTAGGAGGCTTATATGTGTCTGAAAATGGCCTTTTCACTGCCGGAATGGTCTTTAAAAACATGGGGTTTAATCTTGGCAAATGGAATTCCGGAGTATCGACCCCACTGCCATTTGACATACAACTTGGATTTACCAATCAGCTAGAACACACGCCACTTAGGTTCTCTATGGTGGTCCATAATCTCAATCGGCCCAACCTGATCTATTTTGATAAAGATGCTCCTACAGAATTTGATTTGAGTGGCGAGCCGATAGAAAATAAGTTCCCCTTTTTTGACAATCTTTTCCGCCATGTTATCTTTGGAACTGAATTCTTACTGTCTAAAGGATTCAACCTCAGGGCTGGATACAACCACATGCGCCGTCAGGAACTGCGTTCACTCAACCGTGCGGGGCTGAGTGGCTTCTCTTTTGGAGTAGGATTGAAAATCAAGCATATCCGATTGGATTACGGCCTTGCTTCATATCATGCAATAGGACCGACCCACAACTTCACGGTGAGTACTAGCATTGGTTCCTGGCTGCAATAGCTGTTCCTTCGTATGCAATTGGATATGCTTACACCAATCTTTGCCCGATCTGCTTGGTAGCTTATTTATGGGAGGAATGATAATGTTGATAGATGATTTGGGTGCTTTGAAATGGGTTAAGTATTCTGGTAGCAGCATAATGGACACTGCAGGAAATGTAGAATGGAGCAAGGTATGCGGAACCAACAGCACTAATTTCCCCAATGATGTAATTCAGACAAGCAATGGCTGTATAACTGTAAGAATATATTTTTGATAAATGAAGAATTTTTTCCTGCTGTTAGTGTTGTGCTCTATAGTATTTAGTACCTGTAAAAAGAACTATTCTGAAATAGACCGTGAATTGATTCTACAATACATTGCTGAAAATGCCCTGAATGCCCAAGAAGGATTGGAAGGCGTCTTTTACGTGGTTGACACGATAGGTACAGGTATTAGTCCGGACATATCCAGCGACGTGGTCGTGGATTACGAAGGATTCTTGTTGGATGGCACCAAGTTCGATTCTTCAGTTGATCGGGGAGTTCCCTCCACTTTTGGGCTGAATCAGGTTATTCGAGGTTGGCAAGTAGGGATTCCAGTTTTCAAAGAAGGTGGAAGCGGTATGTTGCTGATCCCTTCTGAAGCCGGATATGGTAGTAGCTCCCCTTCCAGCCTCATCCCTAAGAATTCAGTCTTGGTTTTTACGATCAGGCTGCACGAAGTAATTAAATAGGGCCGATGAAGATCAGAAATAAGCCTGCTTGATCAGAGGTAACAGGCCAGGATTATTTACTTTCAAAATCTGGATAGAGCAAATACTTCCTCCGAACCAACTTAAATTTTGCCAATGCTGGCTGCCAACTCTCATAGATTTCTGCCTCCGTCATCCCTCTTTCGATCTGTTCCTGAAGGCTTTCAGTTCCAGCAATTTTGGCAAAAAATGGTTGGAATAAGGGTCCCTTGAAGCTTTTGGAATTACCAGATTCGGTGTAGAAGTTTTTTAGCATTGCGATTCCTGCCATGAAAGTATTTTTTCCATCTACTTCATTCACACCTCGTGCACCAAAACAAGCTTGGTCCATAAATTTTGGCCTAGTGGACTTACCTGGGATAGATCTGGGTGTGAATTTAATATACTCGAATTGCAGACCATAGGATTGATAGGAGCTAGGTAAATCTGATCCAGTAATCGAATCCTTTTCGATTTGGTATTGATAGCCAGCATGCCAGGGAGCACCCACTACCTCAAATGCCCGATCAGTTCCGCGACCTACACTGACAGGCATTCCTTCGAACCAGCAGAAGATAGGGTAGAGGTAGGCACTGTGTGGGGTAGCCAAATTGGGGGAGGGCGCAACCCAGTCCAAACCCATATCCTCCCAGTGCAAATTGTGGTTATAATTTTTGCAGGGGACCACTTCCATTATGGTTTTAACACCATTTTTTAGCCAGCTCTCCCCATTGACCATTCTTGCATATTCACCAACCGTCATACCATGCACGATTGGAACTTTGTGCATACCGACAAATGATTCCATACCCTTTTCCAGGACGGGCCCATCTGCGTACCAGCCATTTGGATTGGGGCGGTCAAGTACCAGAAATTGCTTCTTCTGCTCTGCACAGGCTTCCATCACATAGCTCATTGTAGAGATATAAGTATAGAACCGTGCCCCAACATCTTGAATGTCAAAAAGTACTAAGTCTACATCAGCGAGCTGGCGGACGCTGGGTTTCTTATTTGACCCGTAGAGGCTTTCAATCTTGATCCCTGTTTTCTGATCTGTCGAAGCATCTACTCTGGCCCCTGCATCATGGTCTCCCCGAAATCCATGCTCCGGTGCAAATACTTTTACTACTTTGATCCCTAAGGCAGTGAGCGTATCCACCAAATGGGTATTCCCAAATACGAGGCTGGTATGGTTGGCAACTATGGCAATTTTTTTGTCCCGGATACGATCCAATTCTTCCGTGACCAGAACTTCTGCTCCAGTGACCACGGCAGGTGATTTGATCCTAACATCCGGAGCCTGTGACCCATTTGGATTTCCTCCACAACCATCTCTTTTAAGAGAAACACTGTCCTGGTTGCATGAAGTTGTGGTTGGGATCATCAACAAAGCGAAGAAAAAGGTCGTCAGGAGATAAACAGATGGCTTCATATGTGTAAAAATGCGGTATTTCAGGGATTATTGGAAAAAAATGGCCTGCTCTTTACCAATTTAGATTTAATTTACCGCCATGCTTGTTTTCGGCATTTCATTCTTTGCTACCCTGGTTTGCATGTCTGGATTCACCGCTTTACTCGGGTTGAAGACCTCTTTTTTGATACGGACCAATGCTGCAGTAGTACTTGGAGGTATATTTGTTGTTCTGGGACTATTGGTACCTGAAATGCTAAACGGCCTACTGCAGCCGATGGGTTATGGAATTGGACTAGGGATATTTTGGGGAATGGGCTTTGCATGGTGGAAGGCAGATACCTGGAAAAGAAAAGGTAACAATAGGTTTGACTTTCAATTTGCAGCGCGGGTCTCGGTTAGAGGCCAGAGATCAATCTCAACTTTGGTGGTTCGCTTGGGAATCATCAGTATAATGCTGGGTGTGGCCGTCATGGAAGTGACCGTATCCATTGTAAATGGATTCCAGCATGCTATTCATCAAAAAGTAATCGGGTTTGGTTCGCATGTAAGGATCGGGAATTTGCTGGAAGAATTAGAATCTGAAGTCTCGCCCTTGCCCCGCTACAATGATTTCATCCATGAGATTGCGGCCATGGAGGAGGTGAAAAATATTGCCCCTTATGTGATGAAACCAGCGATACTTAAGTCCCAGGATCTGCAGGAAGGGGTTGTCCTTAAGGGTTTAGATTCGTTGTATGATTGGAGTTTTTTTGAGAGTTCACTGGTGGAAGGAAAAATCCCAAACATCAGTGTAGGGGCGAATTACAGTCCGGAATGCCTGATCTCTCAGAAGATAGCAGACTTGCTTGATGTAGTGGTCGGTGATAGATTGGTTGCCTTTTTTTTTGAGGATAAAGTCAAAGCAAGGAGGTTCAATATCACTGGTATCTACAAGACGGACTTGGCTGAATTCGATTCCCGATACGTGATGTGTGACCTCCGGGCCGTACAAACGATATGGGGTTGGGAAAAAGATCTTGTAGCTGGATTTGAGGTCAGGCTGTTAGATCAATACAGACTGGATGATATTGATAATATTGCAGAAAAGATTGAGGGTTATCTGCCCTACCAATATGAAGCAACCCCTGTAACGAGTGAATACCCAGAGATATTTGACTGGGTAGAGCTACAACACCAAAATGTATGGTTCATTTTGGGACTGATGGTAATAGTGGCCGTAATTAATATGATCTCAGTACTTTTGATCCTTATCCTGGAGAGGACCCGTACCATAGGCCTGCTCAAAGCATTGGGGATGTCGAATGGGCGGGTCTGGAACCTCTTTGTAACCAATGGCTTCTTTTTGGTGCTGGTAGGCCTGGTACTTGGGAATCTGGTAGGGCTTGGATTGTTGGGATCCCAGGAACTTTGGGGTTGGTTCAGGGTAGACTCCGACAGTTATTTTGTCGATACTGTGCCTGTGGACTGGGTTTGGACTTGGTTTCTCGGGGTTAATGTGGGGGTTTTAGCGGTTTGCTCAGTTTTTATGTATGTTCCGGCTTTATTGGTATTGGGAATTTCTCCGGTAACAGCAATGCGCTTCGATTAATTTTATCCTTTGCCAGGATTAGGCTTAAATTTTCGATTCCATGCTGTGGCTCCTGCTTATAAGTGCTGTTCTCTATGTTGTTCTGCTTGGTAGGTTGAGCTTAAGAGTATTGAGCATTGGGAATGATCGACTCAGCATTTTTCGTGAAAAGAAGCTGGTTGAAACCGCGGCCTGTACTTTGAATCAGAAAGAATATCCTCCACTTAGTATTGTCGTTGCGGCTCGGAATGAAGCAGTTCACCTGAAAAAACATCTGATGGCTATCCTGGAGCAATTCTATCCTACAGATTTTGAAGTTATTCTGTTGTTAGACCGCTGTACTGACAGATCGGCAGAGATTGCTGTAGCCTTGGCTACTCACTACCCACAACTTCGCATCATTGAGGTCAATGAAATTAAGGCAGGCTGGGCACCCAAAAAGTGGGTTTTAACCCAAGGTATCAAAGTGGCCAAGCATGAACATTTGGTATTTACCGATGCAGACTGTATTCCAGCAGCAGGATGGTTGCAACGGATGGGTGCCCGAATGGGAGAGGGAAACTCTTTGGTCTTTGGTCTGGGGCCTTATTTAAGCCAGAGTGGCTGGTTAAACGCATTGATCAGGTATGAGACTTGGTACACAGCATTGCAATACATGGGTCGGGCAGCTATGGGTAGGCCTTACATGGCTGTAGGCCGGAACCTCGCATACACCAAAACATTTTTCAAAGAAGCTGGTGGGTTCGAATCTCATCGCCATCAAATGTCCGGCGACGATGACCTGCTCGTAAATGCTGCGGGCAAGGGCAATCGTGTAGGCTTGGTACTACATCCTGAAGGACATGTCTATTCAGTTCCTGAAAATACTTGGAAGGATTGGATAAACCAAAAGTTAAGACACTTGTCAGCAGGGAGTTCTTATCGCTTCAACTCTCTTTTTAATTTGAGCCTCTTTCATGGGCTACATACAATATTTTATATATCTTTGGTTATTGTTCTTTGTGGTACATCATGGACCCCAGAAGCCTTAGGAATCTACTTTTTCAGGACAATCATCGCCTGGGTATTCGTATTCCTTCCAGCAAAAAAATGGAGATTCAACGCTTCTTTAGGTTGGTTCCCATTGTTGGACATGCTGTATTTCTTTTACAACATACTTTTGGTCCCTGTGTCACTCGTTCAGCCACCTAAATGGAAGGAAAATTCTTAAATGGCGGAAGCCTCTAAAAATGCCAAGGACGATCTCGAACTCGTCAAGCAGGCCAAAAAAGACGATCCTCGAGCATTTGAGGTTCTTTTAAAAAAGTACCACAAGTCGGTTTACTACATGTTGCTCAAGATGATCAACAACGCTGACGATGCCGAAGATCTAACTCAAGAAGCCTTTGCCAAAGCCTTCAACTCAATCCATAAATTCGATTTTAAATACGCTTTTTCAACTTGGCTGTTTCGTATTGCCACAAACAACTGTATTGACTTTATCAGAAAGAAACGCATTCAGACCGTTTCGATTGATACCAGTTATTCAGATGATGACGGTAATAACATGACCTTTGACATCAAAGACCCCTCCTTGAGTCCAGACGGTATTATGTTGAAAAAACAGCGTAAAGAATACCTGAGAAAGGCAATAAACAATTTACCAAACAAATACAAAAAGTTGGTCGAGTTGCGATATTTCAAGGAATTTTCCTACGATGAAGTTGCCCGTGAATTGGAGTTGCCGCTTGGCACTGTCAAAGCACAATTGTTTCGCGCCCGCGAATTGCTCAGCCAGGAGCTTAAGTACATGGAAAAGAAGCTTTGAGATTGAATCTGCCATTAACTTATAAGTAATATGACCAGGATCGCACTTCTAAACATCGGCACAGAACTGCTCGTTGGAAGGACCGTCAATACGAATGCCACCAAAATAGCTCTGATGCTCCGTGCCCAAGGGTTCCATTTAGAATCCACCATCGTTTGCCACGATACGGAGGAGGATATTCGTTACTGGATCGATGAACTCCTTAGCCGCCACGAAGTCGTCTTGATCACAGGAGGCCTGGGACCTACCAGGGATGACATTACGAAAGGGGTATTGTTAGATAGGTTTGGAGGAGAGATGATTTGCCACCAGCCAACTCTGGAAGCCATCAAACAGTATCTGAGTAGCCATGGACGACCTTTACTGGACCAAAACCGCCAGCAGGCTATTGTTCCTTCTTCCTGTAAAGTTTTACGTAACCATTATGGAACTGCCCCAGGGATGGTCTTTTGGGAAGGAGGTAAGATGGTAGTTTCTCTTCCAGGTGTACCCCTGGAGATGGAGTTTCTGTTGCAAAAAGAGGTAATTCCTTTGCTGCTAAAAACCTATCCTGTTCAGAATATGTATACCCGAATCATCCGAACAATTGGGGTACCGGAATCTCAGATTGCTCAGAAAATGGAAGGGATTGAAGATCAGCTTCCTGAACAGTTGAGTGTGGCTTATTTACCGTCCTATGAAGGAACAAAGATAGAGCTGCGAATGAAGAGTAATGATGCAGAGCAGGGCAACCGGGAGATCGGAGCTGCCCAAAAGAGAATTGCTAATATGTTCGCTGAATATGTTTACTCGTTGGAGGATAAAACACCCAGTCAACTGCTGAAGGAGTATATGATTGCGCATCAGGTGACAATGGCAACTGGGGAAAGTTGTACAGGGGGTGCGATTGCAGCCCTTATGGTAGAGCATTCGGGGATTTCGGCTTATTTCAAGGGAGCGGTGGTAGCGTATTCGGAAGAGGTGAAAGAAAATATCCTAGGAGTAAAGCGGGGAACCATTGAAAGATATGATGTGGTTTCGGGGGAGGTGGCAATGGAGATGGCCCGTGGTGCCAGAGAACAGTTGAGAAGCGATTTTGCCGTTTCGATCACTGGAATTGCGGAAGCAGAGCAAGACAAGTCGACGGAAGCTTTACCACAAGCATGGTTGGGATTTTCGGATGCTCGTGGCGAAAAGGCTTTTCATTTCAAACTGTTCCGGCAGCGAAAACAGAATATCGCGATTGCAGCCCAGGCAGCAATAATTTATGCCTTGAGGTGCTTGCAGGAGTGAATTTTTGCCTAATTTCGCGACTGAATTCGATCATTCAATTTGGAAAACGTTTTTTATGGCAAGAGTAGAGCTGATCATGCCCAAAATGGGGGAGAGTATTATTGAGGCTACCATCCTTGAGTGGTCGGTAGATGTCGGCGGTGAAGTGGAACAAGACGAACCTGTCCTTGAAATAGCTACTGACAAAGTGGATAGCGAAGTACCTTCTCCAGTAGATGGTACTCTGGTCGAAGTGCGCTTTGAAAAAGGAGATGTTGTCCCTGTAGGAACCGTGATTGCGATTCTCGAAACTGAAGCTGTATCAGGTGGTGGTACCAGTACAGTTCCGTCGAAGGTTGAGACTGAATCTGCTTCTGTTGTCGCTGCCAGCAATGGTGCCGGTCTTCCTAAAAGTCCGGAATTGGTTGAGGCGGTTCCAGTTAAAGTTTCCCGTATGGAAGGTAACCGCTTTTATTCTCCGTTGGTTCTGAATATTGCGCGCACCGAAGGCATATCCATGAATGAGTTGGAAAAACTCCCCGGGTCCGGGAAAGAAGGCCGGGTGACCAAAAAAGATATCCTTGCTTACGTAAAAGAGCCCCGAAAATTATCTCCTTCAGGAAAAATTACTCAGGCAGTTACTGGCTCTACAACTGCTGTAGCAGAGACAACTTCTGGGAAACCAGCTGCTTCTGGCAGATCCGGTTCCGCTGTCTCCCAAAAGCCAATTCCTTCCGGTGTATTTTCTGATTACCATATGGTCAAAAACCGTTCTTTTTCTCACAGCGGAGAAATGGAAATTGTAGAGATGGACCGAATGCGTAAAATGATCGCGGAAAATATGGTCTATTCCAAGCATGTTTCTGCACACGTAACCTCCTTTGTTGAGGCCGATGTCACGAACATTGTAGTTTGGAGAAATAAGGTAAAGAAAGAATTCCAGGAAAAATACAGCGAGAAACTTACTTTTACACCCATTTTCGTTGAAGCAATTGCCCAGGCATTGCGCGAGCACCCCAGGGTCAATGTCTCCATTGATGGAGACAACATCTTAATGAAAAAAGATATCAATATTGGTATTGCAGTGGCACTTCCCACCGATAACCTGATTGTACCGGTAATTAGGCATGCAGATCACTTGAATCTGGTCGGATTGGCAGCTACGGTCAATGATCTGGCAGCTCGTGCAAGGATCAATAAGCTGAAGCCGCATGAACTGGAGGGTGGTACATATACCATGTCAAATGTCGGTACCTTTGGAAATGTCATGGGAACCCCTGTGATAATGCAGCCTCAGGTTGCTATTATGGCTACGGGTGCCATTCGAAAGAAACCTGCTGTGATCGAAACTCCTGCGGGTGATTTTATTGGAATTCGTCAAATGATGTTCCTGAGCCATAGCTATGATCACCGCATCGTAGATGGTGCACTCGGAGGTCGATTTGTCAAGCGCGTAGCTGATATTCTGGAAAACTGGTCCTTGGACAGACCTGTCTGATCATTCAGGGGTTTCTTATGAATTCAATCCCGATTGAATTCATAAGTGCCAACATCTTTAGTACTAAATGTCTTATTGAGACCAATACAGATAAGGATTTGCAAATTTTATTTAATCAGCCTGATTTTTATTATATTGTGAGTCCCTGGAATAATAACAACTTAACATTTTTATTAATCGTGAAATACACATTTACTCTGTTAGTACTTGCAATTGCAGGAGTCTTTGCTTCTAACTCGGTCCTAGCCCAGACGACAGGTGGTCCTGACCTATTCGGGTATACTTGGGAAGATTCTAATGCTCCCAGTGGTCCCGCATATACTTGGCTTGACATCACCACACTTCCCGGTGCGGTGCAAATCACAGGCTTGACTGATGACAATGCGGTTGGCCCATTCAATTTTGGATTTGATTTTCGCTATTACTGGAATGATGTTAACACTTTCAGGTTTGGTTCCAATGGCTGGATCGGTTTGGGTGCACAAGGTAACGCCATTGGCAATATCGCCCACTGCTTTCCCTCGATTCCCACTCAGGGTGGTGTAGGTGATAATTACGTCGCACCTTTTCTGACAGACTTGAACTACGTATCCAACTCCTTCCCCAACCCAGGTTCAGCTTGGTACTGGAGCAATGGACAGGATAGCCTGATCATTCAGTACAACAATGTCCCTTGGTGGAGGGCTGGGACACCTGATTGGATCGGATCCAACACCTTCCAGGTGGTATTCTCCGGTTTGGATTCGTCCATTACCTTTAATTACAATGACATGGATCCGGCAAGTTTCAACAACACGCCTTTCTGTGATCAGGATTTGATCATTGGTATGGAAAATGTCACTGGAAATATTGGCCTAGTGCACAACCTTGAGGTAGTCCCGGCCGACCAATATTCTGTGAGGTTCAATTATCCTGATTCAGTTACCTTTCAGGTTCCTGATGCAACCCCAGCCTGGGCTGCTAACAGCGACAATGCAGGACAGATTTTTGTTTCTCCCAGCACTGTGAACCTGGAAGTAAATGTTGCAAATGTTGGTAATGCTGATATTACGACTGATATCAACGTTGACGGTGTACTTCAATCCCTCTCCTTCAATACTGTATGGAGTGATCAGACTTCGGTCCCAGGAGGCTTGGTTGCCGGAGCTGATACAACTGTTATCTTCCCTAAAGTTGTCAATCTCAATACAGCCGGACAATACTACTTCAATGTCGTAACCGCCAACGGATCTGATATAAATCAGACCAATGACGACAACACAGTCGAGATTTCGGTTGTAGAATGTGTTAATGATTCATTTACCTTGACCTATGCCACTGGTAATACCCCCGATAGAGCTGTCGGTTGGTCAGGGGGCGGCGGTGATAGTGGCGCAGGCGTTTTCTTCGCGCCCTTCGGAGACTCCATTACCCTTGAGTCAGTTGACCTCTATGTCGTTAGCAGTATAGATGCTAACAACCCCACCTCCTCCTTTTGGATCAAGGTTTACGACGACAGTGGCATACCCGGTGCGCTCCTTGACTCCGTGTACGTGCCCGTTGCAAATGTGGTTGTCGATGCCTGGAATACAGTTAGTCTGACATCCCCTATAACCATCAGCAATGGTGGATTCTTTGTATCCTGGATCATGGGTGGTGACACTGCGCTTTTGGGTGCTGAGGCCTTTGGTCCGATCTCTCGCCGTACTTATGAAGTATTGGGTGGAAACTGGTCTCCCTATCGCCAGGCGCAATCTGAAGATTTCCTGATTCGCGTGAATGCAACTGGATGCGATTCATTGGTTGCGGTAGACGATCCCATAGCCAATTTTGAGCTTCAAACCTATCCCAACCCTACGACAGAGGCCTTTAAGGTGCGTTTTGATCTTCCCTATGCCGGGGAAGCTCAGTTCACTATGATGGACAGGCTGGGAAGGACCGTTTTCCGTCGCGGACTGGATGTGAATGCTGGTACTACCACTTTTACCTATGATGCATCTGGATTGTCCAGTGGGGTTTACTTTCTGAGTATGCAGTTCGATGGGCAGAAGGTTACCCACAAGGTCATCGTAAGCAAATAATTCGACTTTTTATAGTGTACTTTACAGTGCCTGACCTGAAGATGGCTATTTTCCTGCCCTCAGGTCAGGCACTGGTAATTATGGGCCTTTATGGGTAGGGGTTTGAAATTTTTAATCCCTAATTTGGTCAGGGAGCGACAAGTCCGTGGATTAAGGGGCGAGTCTCAGGTATTTTCTCTCCTATGGTATAAGCATCTCTAAGGGTTTCGGTTGCAATATTTAAGCGATCGTCATCGTTGGTAAAGAGTTCGGCCAGCACATCTCCTTTGTTGGTCAGAACTCCCGCTTTCTTATGGAGCAGTATCCCAGCGCCTGGATCGATCCGGCTGGCTTTAGTTGCACGGCCTGCCCCCAGTTGCATAGATGCCTTTCCAACCTTGATTGCCTCCAAGCGTTGTACATACCCATCTTTGTCAGCCAACAATACCCTTCGGTGAACAGCACCTGGTAATTTGTCTGGGTTGTCAACTTCCGATGGATCACCCCCCTGGGCTGCTACCAGTTCCTTGAGTTTTTCCAAGGCTTTGCCACTCTCAATCACCGTTTGTAATTTTTGTTTCGCCACAACTGTGTCCTTGGCAACATCGCTAAGAACAAGTATTTGTGCTCCCAACTCCATGCAGATTTCCATGAGGTCTGCCGGGCCTTCTCCTTTGAGCGAGGCGATCGCCTCTTTGACTTCGGAGGCATTTCCAATGGCTTTCCCCAGCGGCTGCTCCATATCTGTCACAACAGCTACACACCGGCGACCCAAATTGACCCCGATCTCAACCATGGCTCTGGCGAGTTCGAAGGCATCTTCTGTATTTTGCATAAATGCCCCTGAACCAGTCTTGACATCCAGGACGATGGCATCGGCTCCGGAAGCAAGTTTTTTGGACATAATGCTTCCTGCAATCAACGAATGGTTTTCGACGGTTCCGGTTACATCGCGCAAGGAATAAAGGCGTTTGTCCGCCGGGACCAGGTTGGCGGTTTGGCTGGCAATAGCAATACCAATATTAGCAACGTTGCGAACGAAGGTTTCCATATCCAACTCAACGTGGAAACCTGAAAAAGACTCTAATTTATCAAGAGTTCCGCCAGTATGACCAAGGCCTCGGCCAGACAACTTAGCCAGGGGAACGCCACAGGCGGCAACCATGGGCCCCAGTACAATAGAAGTTTTATCACCTACACCACCTGTGCTGTGCTTGTCGACTTTAATCCCTGCTATGTGACTGAGATCTACCACATCACCTGATGCGATCATTGCTTTGACCAATTCCAGAGTTTCTCCATTGGTCATCCCTTTGAAGTAAATAGCCATCATCAGTGCTGAAACCTGATAGTCCGGGATTATGCGGTTGGTATATCCTTGAATGAACCAATGGATCTCTGCGGGACTTAGTGCTTTTCCACTGCGCTTCTTCAGGATGAGGTCAATCATTTTCATAGTTGATAGTCATGAATAAACTTAATAACCCCACTGGTTCTTGAAAGTATCGAAGAAGGAGACGCCAAACTTGATCTGGCTATCAATTGCATTGCTGTTATTGACATAGCTGATCACGTAATATACTCCTATCTTGATCCGCTGGCCTTTTATTCGGAAGGGGTATTGCAAGCCACCAAATACCTCTGAATGGAAAAAATCGCGGTCATCCACCCAGAGGACGCCTCCGCCAAAGGCAGTTTGGAAATTGGTACGGTTCAGTAAAGGGATTTTATCTATAAAGGATCCTCCAAAGTCATGAAGGAAATTCGCCTGAAAATAGGGGTTTGGAGTCGCTTTGGTAGAGTCAAGATTGTTGAAAGACTTCAGGGGGTTGGCGAATAGGAAAGGATCAGAACCACGAAAGAATTGATAATCGGTAAATAAAATACGCTTCTGGGACAGGTACGTACCCATACGGGTTGACCACCTGGAGATCCCCAAAGTTCCGGGCTTGAACTGATGATTGGTGCGTAGTTCTACGAAATCGTAATCAATGGTACTGCCAAAGATCCCGGGAATAGCTTTATTGTACTGAAGAGTGAAGGTTGGCCACTTACTACCAAGGTTGATTTTACGGTTGGGTTCGGTATAGTACTTCTGACCAGGGATAAATCTGAGGATGACCTCAATTTTAGCCTGACTGAATTCATCAAATGATTCCGGGGTATTAATGGGTCCGAATAATTCCTGGGACCATTGGGCCAGAGCAAGCCCATCAAGTGATTTATAATCACTATATTCCGCGTTAATTTCCAGAAAAAAGCCATTGGAAATCTCCATTTCATTGCCAAAGCCATAATAGCGTTTGTTGACAAAGTTCCCCCGGCTGAGCACAGCGATTAGGGTAGCATTGTTATTGATAAGGCTATAAACATTGCCAAATTTGACATGTGCCATGCCAAATTTTTTCGGTTTATAAGTGTACGAGATCTTGATATTACCACGAGGGTCATTGTTCCTAAACCCATAATCCAGCTCTCCTGCTAAGAAAAGCTTGGTATAGTTTTTCCACTCTTTGGTAATATAGCCCCCCAGGGCATGGCGGTAACCTCCTACACCAAAAGGCCTTATCTGTGCAATCAAAGGATTGATGAAATATTCCATACCAGATGCCCGGCGACGGATACCGACCCCATTAAGGAAAGGATCCAAAAACTTGATTTTATTGAAGATAGAGTCTTGTTGGCGCAGATATTTCGGACTGGTGTTGTAAGCAATGATACTGTCTTGTTCAGTAACAAACTCCTTTTCAGCTCTTTTTAGGGTGATGGGGCGGTGTGCATCCCACCATGTGGAATCAAGGCTTCGTGCATCATCCTCTACCCGTCGCAACTCATTTCTGAAATGGCGCTTTGGAAATTCCACATCCAACTGATATTCTGAGTGAATAGCAATGGAATTACCGTAGAATCGAGTTTTGGAATCTTTTATGTTGTAATAGTAATCTTCTCGCATCAGGGTCCAGCGGCCATCTTCGGTCATTTCGTAGTTGTGCAGGACTTGGAAATAGCTGAAAAAACTGAGGGTGGCAGGGACAATCCGAAGGTTGACGGATTTAATTGCCCAGAGATCATCCACAATGTATATATACCCTTCGAAATACGGGCCGTAATTCACCCGGGGGGTCACTTTGACCTTGTAGGTAACCCGCTCATTTTCCAGGAACTGGTCCTCTAATTTATACTTGTAGGTAAGATTCCATGAAGTGGAAGAGAGTGGGGAGATAAAGGGACGGTCTCCAAGGTCCGGGGCTGAGATCAGGTTTTGGTAGAAGTTGAAGTTGGCATCAGATACATCCCTGTAGAAGAGGTAGGGGTTGTCGGGAACTGACTGGAAATCTCGGGCTTCAATCCCTTCGTCTGTCATCATCAGGACAGTGGTCGAACGCTGTTTCTCAGTCATGTCCCGGTAGGCATGGACAAGGGACTTCCAGGTGCCGGGATGTTGGTAGTAGGTAGTGGAAAAGGATTCGATAAAGTTGAGCTTTCGCCGTTGTGCAATAGAATCTTCATCCTGTACAATGGAATCTCTGCTCCTCCCAGGGAGGGTATCAGACTCTTGTTCAAGCTCTTTTTTTGGAGGATCGCGTTCCAGTGAAATCTTGAGGTAGGTCTCACACTGGTAGGAATCGAATTGCCGAATGTAACGATTCTTGTTTTCAATTACCCTCTTCATGATCGCGTATGCAGGATCTTTTCGGCCAGCCGTTACCTTGACTTCTTCCATTTCAACCGCTTCAGGCATGAGTATGACATCCAGTTGCTTGTTTCCAGTTATCACCACTTCCACACTTTTTCTGATATACCCCAGGCTCTGGAAGACGATTGTGTAGGTACCTTTTTGCAGTTCCAAAAAGTACTCTCCCTTTATATTGGTGACCACACCCACCGTGGTGTTTTCCAGATAGACACTGGCATAGGGGAGTGCTTCGCCAGTTTCATCCAGGACTCTGCCCTTCAGGAGCCAGGCTTGAGCGGGTTGGAATAGAAAAAGGGATGAGACCAGGAGAATAAAACGGTGGATCATACCTGTCAAATATACTCATCTTTACTGCTTTAGATGATAGTGCCTATTTTGAGCTGGGTCCTCGCTGAGGGATTAAGAGTTTGCGGAAAGCCTGCCGATCTACACCCATGCTTTTACTAAAGGGTGGCAAGAGAATTGACAGCGTTCAGGATCATAAATAAACTGTCCCCCAATCCTGTTTTATCCAGGTTCGGGGGACAATGAACGTAAAAAAGTAACAATAATGGGCCCTTGGAGAAAAAATTTCGGTATTAATGAACTGGACCTTCACATCTATAGATACTAAGTTTTGAATAAAGGTTGCTTCCGGGAAATATTTTTTCGAATAAATAAAAGAAAGCTAGCTCGGACATTCATGATAGGTTGTCGCAATATTAGAAATGGTAATTCACCCCACTATTCAAGCTGAGGGAAACCGGCCTTACACTTGAAAATGAATATTTGGTAGTTAAAATTCCATAACGCAATCCTGGTTCGAGGTTCAGGCTGATTTTGTCAAACAAACTGTACCGTATGCCTGTCCGCAAGAGAAAATTCCCCTGGTTTGGTTGGAGGATTTGGTCCTCAGAAGATACCAACCGGGCTGCGACTTGGTTTGATCCATTGGAAATGGTGTTGTTATAGTTCCATAGCAGGTTAGCAGATATCCCGGAAGATACATAATAATCGAGGTTTTCGCGCTTAACGATGGAATATTGAAGTAATAAGGGGATCTCAAGTTGGTTAAGACTAAAACCTGAATTGATTACCATGCTTTTTCCAAAAGAGGATACGTTTGAGGAGGTGGTAGATTTGCGGTTTGAATAGAACAACCCGGATTGTACACCCAGTCTTTGGCTGATCTTGTAATTCAGGTTGAGGCCTGTTGAAAAAGCAGTTACCAAATTGGCAGGACTTTTAGCAGCTTCTGCGGGATCCAGCATTTCAATGGTTCGGCCAGAAGTATTCAACTGATCCTGAACCGGGCTGGTAGTGGAGAATGAATGATCAGGAGAAAATGCTCCTCCAATTGACCAGCGATTACGGAGGCCATTCTCTTCGGCCTCGGGACTAAAGTCGATAGCGGAGGCAACTACAGCTTCGGAATATTTGCTGGTCTGGAGAATCCTGTTGAGATCGTCCTGGCAAACCAAGTTGGCCGGAGACTGAACGGTTTTTATAATAGTAAGTTCCTGAGGAGAATAATTTTGTGAAGTATGGTCTATTGCCCGAACCAACTGCTTATGCTGCCTACTCAAAGTCTCTTTCGGACTTTCAATGCCTGACCGGATGGCTATCTGATTTCCATAGGCAAATGCACTCTCGGTTTTGTTGGGCTTTACAATTGTATTGGGATTTTCAAACTCAGTGGGGGATATGATTTGGTCCTCAAATTTCTTTGGGCGGTCTGTAATGTTACCATTTTGATAAGGCAGCGTAATTAACTTACCAGTGATGAAACGGTCGGTTCCAGAATTATGGAGTGAGTCGGATACAAAAAGCCATGTACTCAGTCCCAGGAGCAATAAGAGCGAGGCTGCGGCAGTCACCCAGGCGACAGCCGCCTTTTTGCGAAGAAGATCCGTTTTCACCTCGGATTCGATCCTTTTCCAGAGATAATTGCCGACCGGCATCTCTGCATTTTCCAGGCCTTCTTCAAACAACCTATCAATGATATGTCTTTTGTCTTCAGCCATTGCTAACGCTGCTTCGGTTCATGTTTTGATCGGATTCTATCATCTTTTGTAAAGCTTTCCTTGCCCTGGACAGCTGCGATTTAGAAGTCCCTACAGATATTTTCAGTTTTTTTGAGATTTCATCATGAGAATAACCCTCTATTGCGTAAAGGTTAAAAACCATGCGGTAACCATCCGGGAGTGACTGGATCATTTCCAAGAGGTGTGCGCGGTCATAATGTTGATCCAATACAAACTCTCCAAGTTGATATTCTACCTCATCTAAGCCTGCAACTACGTGGATACGTGAGTTTTTCTGATAATGGCGAATGGCAACATTGGCAAAGACTTTCCTTACCCAACCTTCTAGGGACCCTGTCCCTTGGAAAGTACCTATTTTTTTAAAAACCCTGACAAACCCTTCCTGTAGTATATCTTCTGCTTCTTCTCGGTTTCGAGCATAACGGGTACATACCACCATCATCCTGCCCGCGAACTTTTCGTACAGAGCGCGCTGGGCATGAGGTTTTCCAGCCTTAAGCCCCTTTAAAAGAAGCTTATCATCTGTAAAGTCGGATTGCATGCTCACTTACTAAGATACTAGGTTTTCCGGAAAGGTTGCATGGGGTACAAGTAGGTGGAAGAGAACCTTTTGGCCTTCGATCTGTCTCTTTTCGCGTTGTTAACCCCAAACAGGAAGCCGATGACAGAAAAACTAGAAAAAACTACAATAGGAATGGTCGGATTTACAGGATATATCCAAACTTTACGGGTGGATTAACCGAATAACTTCCCGGTGCACTCCGTCAGAAATCTTTAAAATATAGACTCCAGCGGACAATTGTACCAAGTCGGAAAGAAATACCTGCGATGTGCCTTGGCTTGCTTGCACACTGATGGTCCGGGTAGAACGCCCCAAGTAATCTACTAATTCTAAGACGAAGTTTTGGCCTTCGATCTCTGAGTAGATCTCAACTGCGAGTTGGTCTCGAAACGGATTGGGCCAGGCCCTGACTTTAAAATCAGTCGTGGTTTCGAAGCTGAGGCGACGCACTTCTGAGTTCTGTACAAGTCCATTTTTGTCTGTAGTTTGCATGCGGTACCAAGAGTCAGGAGTGATCGGGGAGTCGTCTAAAAAAGTTCCTGATTGGGCGGGTAACCCTTCAACAAGTGGCTCGAAATATTGACCATCCGAGCTTCTTTCCAAAGTTAGGCTTTCAAAAAGGGAAGCATCCGAGAGGGTCCAGCTTAACATGGCTTGCTGTTCACCAAAGGAAGAGGCGACAAAGTTGAGGCCTTCCACATCGAGTGGAGTAGCTACTTGCACAAACGCATCGTCTATATAATAATAAGCACCGTCGGTGACCAAGGGACAACTTCCACCCTGAGGCCCATAATCAATAATACTGTTCTGATCATCTGGATTGAAACAGCCTATCGTCAAGTACTGTTCGCCACCGGAAGCGGTATAAGTACCTCCAACAAGTGTCCAACTTGTCCGGTCGGAAATAACGCTGTTGTTTTCAATGCTTGGATCTAGGTTGATATTGCTGTTGTTACAGCATCCCTCTGTCTGACTGAGTATGTTACTGGAGAGGTGGAGTCCAAAGTGGCTGGTTGCATATCTTGACCAGTCAGCCAGTTTGATATAAACTCCCACACTATAGTCGACATCGGCTACAAGAGGGTTGTTGAGCTGGACCACCAGATATTCTCGGAAATCGGCAGCGGTATATTTTGTGACAATTCCTGCATAGCTGTTTCCAGTCCGTGGGGTCGTATTTCCAGCAAAATTTCCCGGGACCCCTACCACAGTACAAGTACTGCCACCTGAAAAGCAAGTATTGAAGAGGTCGGGTGTAGTGATGGAGCTCGTAGGAACCTGCCAGGGACTGGCCAGATAATGTTGACTATTGGAGGTCGGGCAACTGCTGATGTTCTCAAAACTGTGGTTGGGAACAAGGTTCTGAGCTGCAGAATAGACTCCAACAAACGATAGAACACAGACGATAATGCTGATCCTGAAATTCATAAATGTAATCTAATCACTAAAAAACCAACCGTAGAAGTATCCTCACTCCTGTAAAGCGGAGAATCATAACCATGGTAGGTTAGAGGATTCTGACCTTTGAACCAATACGAATATAATAATCAAAAAGGTGTATCGGAAGTCGACCGCTTCAGGTTTGCAAAAAATATGATCGAATTTCAAACATTCTTTTAGGAGCAAATAGGGTTTTTGGCCTTTTACCAGGCCAAAAACCAGGCTATCGGACACTCTACGCAGTTTGTAGAATTTATCTAAATATATTTTTACGCATATAAAAAATTATCTAGATTTGCCTTCCTCGAAAAGCCTCAGTAGCTCAGTTGGCCAGAGCAGCTGATTTGTAATCAGCGGGTCGGGGGTTCGAATCCCTCCTGAGGCTCTACACATTCACTAACCTGCCCGCTAGTTTTATTTCTACTATAAAATTTCTCAGAACTTCCGCCATTCTGTCACTCTTTCCCCCCTGGCACGGTTTTTAAGGAAAGTGCAAGTATAGACTTAATAATAATGCGCGATTTATGGCTGAAGTAAAAGATAAAACTGATCAGATCGAACAGGGAAACATTTCTGTTCATACCGAGAATATCTTTCCCATTATTAAAAAATCCCTCTACAGTGACCACGAGATTTTCCTCCGGGAGTTGGTTTCCAATGCTGTTGATGCTACCAAGAAAATCCATCACCTAGCTTCTATTGGTAAGTACAAGGATGAGATTGGTGACAGCAAAATTGTAGTCGAGATAGACAAAGAATCAAAGACCATTACCATTAAAGACAGTGGGATAGGTCTTGATGCGGAGGAAGTCCGGAAATACATCAACCAGGTAGCTTTCTCTGGTGCTGAAGAATTCGTGAAAAAGTTCAAGAACGTTAAGAGCCGGGACGAGATCATTGGGCAATTCGGACTTGGGTTCTACTCTGCATTTATGGTTGCCGATAAGGTTGAGCTCATCTCCAAGTCCTACAAAAAGAACCAGAAGGGTGTACGCTGGACTTGTGACGGTTCTACCAGTTATACCCTCGAAAACTACAAGCGCAAAGAACGCGGGACTACTATTATACTGCATGTAGCAGAGGATTCTGAAGAATTTCTAGAGAGTGCTCGCATCAGGGGCATACTGGACAAGTATTGCAAGTTTCTTCCATACGAGATCGAATTTGAAGAAAAGGTTATCAATAAAACCCTTCCTCTCTGGAAGAAGAGCCAAGCTGAGATCACAGACGAAGAATATCTGGAATTCTTTAAAGAGCTCTATCCATTCAGTGAGGAGCCCCTTTTCTGGATTCACCTGAACGTCGATTATCCGTTTGATTTAACCGGTATTTTGTTCTTCCCCAAACTGCGGAAAGAGATGGAGGTCCGCAAAGACCGCATTCAGCTCTACAGCCGCCAAGTTTTCATCACTGACAACCTAGAGGATATCGTACCCGAGTATTTGGGGCTACTTCAAGGGGTGATTGATTCTCCAAACATTCCTTTGAACGTTTCCCGTTCCTTCCTTCAGACCGATGCCAATGTTCGCAAGATCAGCAACTACATCTCCAAGAAGGTTGCTGAGAAGCTAAAGGAACTGTTCAAGGAAGACCGCGAGAAATTCAGTGAAAAATGGGCAGACATCGAGGTATTTATCAAATACGGAATGATCTCTGATGATAAGTTCTATGAAAGGGTTGAAGATGCTTGCCTGCTTCGAAATGTGAAAGATGAGTTCTACACCATTCAGGAGTATAAGGAAAAGATCAGGGAAAACCAGACCGACAAAGATGAAAATCTGGTTATCCTCTATGCTTCTGACAAAGACAGTCAAAACTCCTTCATCCGCTCCGCTGAGAAGAAGGGCTACGATGTACTGGTCATGAATAGCCTGATCGATGCGCATTTTCTGACGACTCTGGAACGAAAATGGGAAAAGACCAGTTGGAAGCGAGTGGATTCTGAAAGCATAGATAAGTTGATCCCAAAAGATGAAACTTCTGTCAGCACGTTGACCGAGGAGCAGGAGAAAGATATCATTGGGATCTATAAAGAACTTGCAGGAGAGAACGATGTGGTTCGTGCGGAAGCACTTGGTCAGGAAGAACTCCCCGTTGTGATCATCAGGCCTGAATTTTTCCGGCGGATGCGCGAACAGGCGATGCTGGGAGGGATGCCCAATGATTTTGGTGACCAGATCAATGTTTTGGTCAACACAAGCCACCCGTTGGCAGAAGGCCTTCTGAATAAAGAAGGTGATGCCCGGAGAGAAATGGCAGGGCAACTGCTGTCACTGGCAAAGTTGAGCCAGGGATTGCTGACAGGAGAGGCCCTGACTAATTTCGTTGAGCAAAGTGTTGAGATGATCTCTAAGAATTAAATTATGATCTCATAATATTGTTTGAAAGCCAGCCCTTGTCAAGGGCTGGCTTTTTAGCTAATGCTGTCAGCTTGTCAGGCGTAAGGAAAACTTCTATTTTCGTATCCCCTTCTGGTCCGTCATGCTCCTCAACCTGACCTAGCCCTTATTGATCCCTTAAAAATAGACCCGTTAAATTCCATTCAAAACAGGACCCAAAAGGTCAAAAGGCAAATATCATTAGGGGAAAAGGAATTTATACCTGATCTTTATCCCAGGTGTCGATGAAGCGATTTCATTTAGAAGAGGTTCATTGTTGTTATCCGTACTTCGGGTGATTGCCTATTGTTTGAAACCAAAATAGTTTTCTATGGTTCGATACCAATTTTCACGACAGATTAACAAAGATTTTGCGACTACCCTCCGCAAACGGGTGAATGCGTACTTTAAAGATTCAGGAAGGGGGCGAAACGCTAACGCTCAAATGGTTGCCAAAGTCATTCTGGGCATGGTCACTTATTTCTCGCTCTATGCAGTGCTGATGCTGAGCGGAAGCAGCAATCTGATTCTTTTGTTCAGTCTTTACATTGGAATGGGGTTCTGTATGGCTTTTATCGGTCTGTCAGTTATGCATGATTCATTACATGGTTCATTTTCCAAGAAAAAGTCCTTGAATACCTTGGTAGGTTTATCCTCCATATCTTTGGGGGTAAGCGATATCATCTGGAAGATCCAACACAACGTTCTTCACCACACGTACACTAATATCGAAGACGCTGACGAGGATATTATGCCCCGCTATATCATGCGTTTTTCCCCAAATCAACCCAAAAAATGGTTCCACCGCTATCAACATATCTATTGTTGGCTGGTCTACGGGGTTTCGACTATTATCTGGACAGTTGCAAAGGACTTTATCAAACTGGGCAGCTACAAAAGAGATGGTTTGATCAAGCCTGAAGAGTACAATAAACATCTGGTGGTAATGATTTTCCGCAAGATTCTGTACCACGGTGTATTTTTTGTCCTGCCATTGATCTTTCTTGAAGTTTCAGCCGGAATGACGATTTTAATGTGGGTCACTATGCACTTCGTAGCTGGCATTACATTGAGTTTGGTGTTCCAGACAGCACACATTACCCCGACTTCTGAGTATTACATCCTTGAGGACGGGGGAGAAGTACAAGAAAATTTCTATGCTCACCAGTTGTATACCACTGCAAATTATGCAACCAAAAACAGAGTGCTGAACTGGCTGGTTGGTGGTCTAAATTTCCAGATAGAGCATCATCTGTTTCCCAACATATGCCACGTCCACTATCCGAGCCTTCAACATATTGTGAAGGAAACAGCCGCGGAGTTCAACTTACCTTATCACGACATTCCTACTTTTTGGGGTGCTGTTGCTGCACATTTCCGGATGTTGAAGGAATTGGGAAAAGGAGATGTAGTAGAACCAGCTTACAGGAGTAAGGTAGACGTTGCAGCTTAAGGTTTCATTCTTGTCCCGGAGCTTTATAGAGCATGGAGCTTTGTAGAGTATATTTTTAAATTTCTCTCGGATAGTTTTGTAATTTGACGGGACATCCTTATGTTTGCAGTCCCTTATTATCAAAGGGAGCGCTCTTAGAAATCAACAATACGAGAAGGTCCAAACCTTCTCTGCTCAAGTAATATTGCGGGGTAGAGCAGCCGGTAGCTCGTCGGGCTCATAACCCGGAGGTCGCAGGTTCGAGTCCTGTCCCCGCTACTCAAGCGGACATATTGGTATATTTCCAATATAGTCCGCTTTTTTTGTTATGGTATTTCCCGCACCGGGTATCATGTTTGGGGCCGTTATTGGCCAACTAACTTTGTGATTCATGATGCTACTCTTTTGGTTTTCAGTTGATCGACGAGGTATT
>JBFGVE010000014.1:0-34022 GCA_041565275.1 Bacteroidia bacterium | reverse complement strand
GGTGCGGCAAAGCGGAAAACTTGCCAAAAAGGGAAATTCCAGGGCATAACGGCTAATAATGAACCAATAGGATCGTGACGAACAAAGCTTTGGCTGGCATCTGTCGCAATCACTTCATCGGCTAAGAATTGCTTTGCATTTTGGGAATAGTAATCACATACCCATGCACATTTGCTTATTTCTCTCTTTGACTCAGAGATTGGCTTCCCCATTTCTAAAGTAACCATACGTGCATACTGGTCAATATGATTCCGGAGTACCTGCCCGGCATTTGTCATAAGCTTTGACCGTACTGTGAGTGGAACTTTGCGCCATGTAAGGTTTGCACTTTGAGATTTGGCAAGTTTAGCGTCAAGTTCTTTGGTACTCAAACATGGGTATTCACCTACATTTTCTCCGCTAAATGGATTGATACTTCTAAATTCCATTCAAAACCGTTGTTGGTTAAAACGTTTAACAACCCAGCCAATTGTTTCTGAATGGAACCCTATCTTGAGGGGCATTGCTTAAACTGAGGAGCATAGTTTACGTGTACTGTTGTAACTTACTATGGCAGGGTTATTTCTTCAAGAAAAGTCCAGAATGGGTCAATAAGTATGTTCGTGTAGCTGTGTTCCAAGTCCTCTATCAGAATAAATCTCAATTTATTATCGAGCCCAACATTGCTGGTTTGAAATATAAACTCAGCGATGTCTTTACCGTAATATTGTGCACTCGAATAGTTGTATTGAGAATCCAGTCCATTAACTTCTAGAAAAGGCTCTAACAAATCCATGACCCCTGGATTGTTTATAGCATTAGAATCAACGGAAACTGGACTCGTTGCTCCTATCGAATTCATAAAAAGAGGATCGGAGGCACCTACTGTGACAATCATTGACATGGGTCTCGAAGACAATGTAGTGGGAACAAATTTAGATAAATTTCCTGCGTGAACTGTGGCTGCGGCAAACACATCTGGTCGCTGGGCAGCTAGTCTAGCCGCCATTTGGGCACCGTTTGAAAACCCTGTAATGTAAAGACGATTTGTGTCAACAACATATTCCCTTTTGATGTCAGAAATCAATTCGTCGAAGAAGAGCATATCATCCTGCAATTCTTCATCAGGACACAAAGGCAGTGCTCCCAAATTAACATTCGTTTGACCCAGGTCACCTGCGGCCCACTTAGTTGTGGTTCGCTGAACTCCATTGTCATAGTGGCAATATATTAAAGCTGTTGGATAAACAACAATAAACCCTTTCTCCTCTGCCTTTGGATTCCAGAGGTTGGGATTTTCATAAAATATCTGTCCATTTTGGTTGGTACCATGAATGACCAATAGTATAGGAACTGCCTTCTGACCCTCTGCAGAAGGAGGTATGTAAACGATGAATTCCCTTTCCTGACCATTGCTAGTTGTAATTGTATTATAATACGTTCCTGCTTCATTTATAATTTCAATCGGGACAACAACTGGGTCATCCTGTTTACAATGTGATGTAAGGAGCGTAAAACCAATTAGAATTAGAAAGGGTAGTTTTTTCATTTCTTTTTTATGCTGGACATTATGGGTTCCCAACCAGCTTTTTGAATCAACCGAGTTGGATAATTTACAATCTATAAAAGAACCAAAGAGGAGACAGCATGCTCCTTCCATCCGTATCAGATAATTACCCTAACCACATGAGCAATAAAAAGGTTCTTTCCTTTTCCACTTGTGAGAAGGATCTTTCTATTTGGTGAGTGTCTTTTCCTAAAAAAAGTACTTAGGAAAGACGGATCCTATAAGCTCCTAAAGGTTTTCCAGGATATAATCGGTCATTTTCCGGTACAGGTGGAATCGTGTCACACCACCATAAATTCCATGGTTCTTATTCGGATAAAAGGCCATATCAAACTGCTTATTGGCTTTTACGAGTGCATCAACCCATTCCATGGAGTTCTGGAAGTGAACATTGTCATCAGCGGTGCCATGTACGACTAGGTAATTGCCCTTCAGGTCCTGTGCAAATTCAATTGGAGAGTTGTCATCGTACCCTGAAGGATTTAACTGTGGTGTTTTAAGATAGCGTTCAGTATAAATAGTGTCGTAATACCTCCAACTGGTAACGGGGGCCACTGCTATACCCATTTTGAAAAGGCCTTCACCCTTTGTCATGACCAGTGAGGTCATGTATCCTCCAAAACTCCATCCCCATATTCCAATTCGCCCTTTGTCCACGTAATCGAGTCTTCCTATATACTTTGCTGTCTCAATTTGGTCAATAGCCTCGTATTTGCCCAATTGTCCGTAGGTAGCTTTCTTGAAGTCTTCACCGCGGCCTCCTGTCCCACGGCCATCTACCGAAATGACGATATATCCTTGCTCGGCCAGCATCTGATGCCAAAAATAGTTTAAACCTCCAAACTGATCTTTCACAGTCTGGCTACCCGGACCTCCATATACATACATGAGGACCGGGTATTTTTTTTGGGAATCGAAATCTGGCGGCTTAAGCATCCAACCCTCCAATTCAACATCTTCACTCGTTTTAAAACTAAAAAAGTCCAAAGTGCTGAGGTTGTATTTCCCCATTGATGTACGAAGGCGTTCATTGTCCTCCAGGACATCCATCTTTTTGCCTTTGTTGGTGTACAGCACCGATTTACCCGGATCATTGACCATACTGTAAGAATCCATGAAATAGGAATTGCCTGAAGAAAATTCAACGTCGTGCCACCCACTTTGCTCTGTCAGCTTTTTCTTTTTCTTCCCTTCCAGGGTAATTCTGTACAAATGGCGCTCTGTGGGGGCTTCTTCAGAAGACATGTAATAGAGGATACCCTTAGCCTCATCCACAGCGGAAATATCAGTCACACTCCAGTTTCCCGAGGTAATTTTGCGGATACGCTTCCCGTCTAGCCCATAGAGGTAAACATGATTGTGACCATCCATTTCACTTTGCCAGAGGAATTCAAATCCATTGTCTAGGAAAATCCACTTTTTATCCGTGATCTCATCGATATAACTTTCTTCTTGTTCGGTAAGGATCACTTGTGAACTACCTGTTCCAGCTTCCACGAGCAAGAGGTCCATGTTATTTTGAAGGCGATTCATGCGCATAACTGCAAGTTTGTCCGGATCCTTGGTCCATTTCACTCGGGGAATATATTGATCCGTTTGGGTCCCAAGGTCTACTTTGACATTCTTTCCCCCCACCATGTGATAAATGTAAAGCTCGACCACGCTGTTTTCCTCTCCTGCTTTAGGGTATTTGAAATCATAGCTCTCAGGGTAAAGACTCCCGTACATAGCCATCGAGAACATTTTTACTTTGGATTCATCAAAGCGGTAGTATGCCAGTTTCTTTGAATCAGCAGACCAAAAAAAAGCTCGGGCAAAAGAAAACTCTTCTTCATAGACCCAGTCGGTTCCCCCATTGATTATTTCATTGAACCTCCCGTCCTTTGTGACTATTATCTGCTTCTCCGATGTAAAATCATAAACATAAAGGTTGTTTTGATATATGTAAGCAAGTTTTGAAGCATCATGGGAAAATGTTGCGAATGAAATTTGTTCTCCTCCGTGGATTTTGGTGACTTTTTTGCTTTTTCGGTCATAGACATGACAAACTTCTTTGGAGGAATAACGGTAGATTTTCTCAATTTTGGATTTTAGGAGGACCATGCTCTCGTCCTTGCTGAAAGCATAGGAATTAGACTCCAGTAACTCCTTTGTATCAGGATCCTGTAAAGACCCTGTGTCAAGAATATCCTCTTTTTTACTGGGATCTTTGATGGACACCTTGACAATTTTACCTTCGTCGAATTTGGTGTAGAAATCATCGTCCTTCATCCAGTTGAACCCATCCGGAAATCCAGGCAAAAACTTGTAGTAAAGCCATATGTCTTCTAGTGAGATATCCTTCTTTTCAGTTGCTTGACCCAGCAAAAAGCTGCCAGTAAAAAGAAAGGCCACCAACAGAACGATTATTTTGTTCTTCTTCATATTGAATTGTAGAATTGCTTTTTTCAAATTGAATTGCTCTCTTCAAACAGTCCATCAAATTAGTCCGTTCTACTCATGGTAACAAACAAACTCTGAAAAAATAAAGTATGTAGAGTTCAGAAACTTGTTGTGGTAAATAATAGCCATTATCTTTGTGTCTCACTGCAAAGAGGGCCCATAGCTCAGTCGGTTAGAGCGTCTGACTCATAATCAGGTGGTCACAGGTTCGAGTCCTGTTGGGCCCACACCGATCGGATAACTTGTCACAAAGTGCATGTTATCCGATTCTTTTGGGTGCGATAATCTGATGATCATGCCTGTCTTCGGTAAATGAAGGCCGACATCCTCCCGGAATCCTTAAGACTTGCTGAACACACTTCATCATGGAAAACAAACTTGACTGCTTTTTTTCCGTGGGGAGAAAGCCGTAAATTATTCCCAATTAATTAGGAATATGAAGAAATTCGAAAACAAGGTCGTTTTGATCACGGGTGCTTCCACTGGGATCGGTCGTGCAACGGCATTGGCCTTCGCAGAAGAAGGCGCAACGGTGGTCGCAGTTGATGTAGACGACCTAGCATTTGCCGAAACCGAAAAGTTACTTTCCGGAACCGGGTCGAAATTTGTCTACTACCATTGCGACGTTGGACAGGTCGAGGAAATCAGGCAAATGATCGATTATGTGGAAACAGATCTCGGTCGGCTGGATTATGCCTTCAACAACGCTGGTGTTGAGGGCGACCAAGCATTTACAGGAGTGAGTACCGAAGATAATTGGAATAGGGTGATCAATATAAACCTTAGGGGCGTATGGGCATGTATGCGATTTGAAATCCCATTATTGTTAAAGTCTGGTGGCGGAGCCATCGTGAATTGCTCCTCGATCGCTGGAATAGTTGGTTTTCCAGGAGTTCCAGCTTATGTAGCCAGTAAGCACGGCGTAATTGGACTCACCAGAGCCGCTGCTTTGGAATATGCCCAGCAAGGTATTCGTGTAAATGCAGTTTGTCCGGGTGTGATTGATACACCAATGGTCCAGCGATTTACCGGCGGTAATCCTGATGTTGAGGCATATCTTAAGAGCTCGGAACCCATTGGCAGAATGGGACGCCCTGAGGAGGTCGCTGATGCCGTTCTTTGGTTATGTTCAGAAGGATCAGGATTCGTCACCGGGCATGCTCTCACGGTCGACGGTGGATGGGTTGCCCAATGATAGCGCAGGGACCACAGAAATAAAGCAGTATAAGTGGTTCAGCAGAGTTTCCCGGCATCACACTCTTTGGTGCTGGAAGTCGTTCTTTTATAAAAGTTGACTGCTGAAATTCTAATGATCATAGATTTGGAAGGTTAATCAATTCCTCTTGAAGTAACAGAAGTCAGTGTTGTTCACACCAAGTCAGTCATGCTGTTCTTCTCCACTGTTTTTCATATAGTCTTGTAGCGTTAAATATCGTTATCAAAACATCCTCAGCCCATTTCAGTACACCCTCAGACTTCTTCAGAACAGGAATAATAGCAGTTCAAATGAGAACCAAGCTGGATGTTACTTAAAGCTTAAGGGTGAGCTAATAAAATAAACAATGCAGGTTCCAGCACCTCATATCCTTCAGCCTGATCAACTGTATAAAGCCTTTAATAGCAGTGATAGCGGACTAAACGAGGATGAAGCTAGGCGTCGAAAAGGTCAATTTGGCCCGAATGAACTGCCTAAGGGCCGCAGGATTTCCTGGTTCAAATTGTTAACCAAGCAATTCAAAAGCTTGCTGGTCCTAATCCTATTGTTCGCTGCTGTTATTTCGTGGTTTTCAGGCGAAATCATCGATACATGGGTGATTGTGGTCGTTGTGATTGTCAATGCCGGGATTGGGTTTTCGCAGGAATTCAGGGCCGAAAAGGCAATTTCCTCATTAGAAAGGATGCTGATGGAGACGGCAAAAGTTATTCGAACCGGTGATCAGATCATCGTCCACCCACGTGAATTAGTCCCTGGAGATCTGGTTGTATTGGAAGAAGGAGACCGTGTTCCGGCTGATGGGAGGATCATTTTTGCCAAGAGTCTTCGAACGGTCGAATCTGCCCTCACAGGAGAATCACTTCCGATCTCCAAGCATGCCAATGCCATTGATTTGGATACAGTGATGGCAGATAGAAAGAATATGGTTTGGAAAAGCACCCTTGTTGCAGGCGGCTTCGCCCGAATGGTCGTAACAGGAACAGGAGCTAACACTGCCATTGGAGAAATTTCCACTTCCTTAGGAGGTTTTCGGCGTAGGAGATCCAGTTTTATGAAAAAAACGGATCTGTTGGCTCGCCAGATGACTGCAATTGCCATTGGTAGCGCAGCACTTATTTTCCTTATCGGATGGTTGATTCGGGATATGGATTTGGAAGAAGTGTTAATGATGTCGATTGCAGCGCTGGTTGCAGCGGTCCCGGAGGGTCTTCCAGCTGTAATTGCTATCGTCCTGGCAATTGGCGCTAACCGAATGGCAAAGCGAAATGCAATTGTTCGCGAATTTACCGCAACAGAAACTTTAGGCTCAGTAACTACAATTCTGACAGATAAAACCGGTACGCTCACCCAAAATGAATTAACTGTTCGTAAGGTTTATGTACCTGGAATAGGAGAATTCGAAATTACAGGAGAGGGGTGGTTTCCCGTTGGAAATTTTAAGCAAAATGGAGCGACCGTTGATCCAGATCGAATTCCCCTTCTAAAGCAACTGTTGAAGATCGCTGCAGTTTCAAACAACTCACAGATACACCCTGTATCGACCAATGGTAAGGATAGTGGGAATTCAGGTAATGGACGGAAATATCAATTGAGTGGAGATCCAACGGAGGGCGCACTTACCGTTCTTGCACAAAAAGGGGGATTGAACCCCGAGTCCCTGAAAGCCGGCAAATTAGACGATCTTCCATTCGATTCTCAAATTAAGATGCGGGCAACACTTTATGCTCATGGTGATCAACGAAACCTGTATGTAGTTGGTGCCCCGGAGCGCGTTTTGGGGGCTGCGACAAGCATACAAACTATCAGTGGAGAAATACCTCTTTCGAATAAATATCGGGAAGAGATTAAGCAAGTGATTGATCAATGGTCGGGCGATGCTATGCGGGTGATCGCGTTGGCATCCAGATCTGCTTACAACAAGGACAACATTTCACCTGGAGAACTGACTGAATTGACCTTTGCCGGACTCACAGGCATGATCGACCCGCCCCGCCCTGATGCTATGGAAGCAGTTAGGCGTTGTAAAAAGGCAGGTATTAGGGTAATCATGGTAACGGGCGATCACCTCAATACGGCAGTGGCGGTCGCAACTGCGACAGGGATCATTGGAGATAACGACAAGGGAAATGTACTGGCACTTGATCAGAAACAGCTTGAAGAGTTGAGCGAGTCTGAATTCGATAATGTTATTCAGAGAGTAAATGTATTTGCCCGCCTGACACCGAAGATGAAATTGCACATTGCCAGCAGGCTCCAGACAATGGGTGAATTGATTGCAATGACCGGTGACGGCGTTAATGATGCTCCCGCTTTGAAAAAGGCGGATGTCGGAGTGTCAATGGGCAGGTCCGGTACGGATGTAGCACGCGACACTTCCGATGTCGTGCTTGCTGACGACAATTTTGCATCTATCGTCAATGCTGTGGAAGAAGGGCGAATCGTATTTACAAATGCAAGACAGACCAGTTTTTTTCTAATTACTACGAATATTGCTGAAACTGTCACCTTGCTAATACCAATTAGTATGGGATGGCCACTTCCCTTGATTGCCACTCAAATCCTTTGGCTAAACCTTGTGACAGACGGAGTAACAGATATGGCTCTCGCTGCCGAACCTGGTCATGGAGATGTTATGGATCCACTTGCTTTGCGAAACGGGAATATCCTAAACAGGAAAATCATTGGCTTCCTCTTGATCAACGTAGTCATTATGGCAGGATTGACATTGACTGCTTTTGTCTGGTATTTTTCCGATGGAATCAAAAAAGCGCGTACAGCAACCTTTGTTGTAATGGCCTTGACTCAGATGTTCAATGTATTCAACCTTCGTTCCCTTGACCGGTCGGTATTCAGGATAGGATTCTTCTCTAACAAATGGATAAACCTGGCAATAGGCGTATCCGTAGCCCTGTTGATAGCGGTAACAGAGCTTCCCTTTCTTGCCAATCTGTTTCATTTTGAATCGCTGCCACGGATTGATTTCCTTGTCTTATGCGCCTTGTCTTCCACTGTTCTATGGGCAGGTGAAACTTATAAGTACGTGAGGTACCTTCTGAAATTCAATTGATTATGATCCAATCGATCATAATCAATTGGAAAAGAACCATACTCGTTTACTTCTCTTCTAAAACAATTGAGGCACTTTCACCATCGATAAGTCATATCAGGCTTGCCCATTTATGTATGGTTATTGATGATATTTTCAAAGAGGGGAACAAAAAGAAGGGAACAATATTTGATTCTGTCTGAAGATGAACAGGGTATTCGGCACCTAAGGATGAGTAAAGTGATATAAGGCTTCATGAGATTAAAGAAAAATATCCCACTCCGAGCATTAATAAACTGATTCTAGCTTTTTGATCCATAACTATTCCGGACCCAACAGCAACAGTTCTATTTAATTTTGTAAGATATTGTACAAAATATTCTTTTTATTTACTGCGTAAACACGTATATTGGTGAAAGGATTAGGATATTTGTTTACGGTATAAAAATAAGATGAAAGTTAAATCATTGGTTGTTCTAATGAGTGTAGCGCTCATTGGTCTCGGGTTTAAAGTTAACGGACAGGAAGTAATGCGTGGTATGGATCAAAGTGTTGATCTAAAGGTCGCAGAAAGTTCCATTCTGTTAGAATTAATTGTTGAGGAAATCGAAGATTCAGGTTTTATTATCGACATTGAAGAAGGTTTTGAAGAAGAATGGGAAGAGGAAATCTGGATTTCCAGCCAGGAAGAGTTTAGCTTTCCATCTATGGACCCGTTTGATCCTTTGTTTTCAGTTACAGAAATAATTTCTGTGGAAGAATTTGAAGATGAGTGGGACGAAGTCATCTGGGAGGAAGGAGCGGAAGACGAATTCGCTTTGGAGACAGACTGGGCCATGGATAATTTCATCAACTCGTCAAATGGAGACGATTCGATTGAAGGTATAATGTTTGGCGAGTTGGGAGATGAGTTCTTTGATGGCAATCTTGAGGAGGCGTATGATCCAGGATGGGATGAGATCAAGGAGGAAATCGAATTTGACGAATTGGAATTTGAAATGGAAGATGAAGATATTGACCTGATGGAGGAAATTCACAACGCTATTTGACGCTTCCACAAAGCAACTAATATTTACCTTCAGAATGACATGCTGTTCTATAGATGAACAGCATGTCTTTTTTTTGGTACTATGGTCAACTTACAATCAATAAGTGTGTCCATTACAAATTGTAGTTAATCTTCTTCTTTATACCCATGCTATTCATGGAGAGCGGCTACCAAAACCTTATTTACCAATACAATTCGCAATATAGCTATAAAGTATTCAAATGTGAATAAAAATAGTACAAATACGAATGCAAATTCGCCAATATTTTGATACATTTGCTAATAAATAATAGCATTATGGATATTCACATCGGACGCCTGATTGAAGAGCGTATTAAAGAAGTAGGGATGACTAAGGCGGAGTTTGGTAGAAGGATTAACACCAGCCGCCAGAACGTGAATACACTACTTCGCAAAGAAAGTTTGGACACCCGTCTACTGAAAAAGATTGGTCGAGTCCTTGATTACGATTTTTTTCGTTTTTTCCTGAGACCAGGATTCGGACCCACCCTTGGTTCTTCCGAAGATGAGCCAACTCAAGGTCCTATTGTGAAACTTGTTGTTGAATTGTCGGGCTTACAACAGGAGAAGCTATTGGAAATCCTTTTTGGCAGCATGGCTCATGATTTCCTACAGGGTCTTAAGTAGAGAAAGGCAATGTAGGCCAGAAAATCTTAAACAGGTAGTTTAATAAGGGAAGTAAGTTTTTCCAGCGTCTGGTCTATTTCCTCGAGGGTATTCTGAACACCAAAAGAGAATCGGATTGAGTTTGCGGCCCTTATGGGTTCGCAACCAATCCCTTTCAGAACATGACTCCCGACCACGCTTCCACTTGTACAAGCTGATCCTCCGGAAGCGGAGATGCCATTGATATCTAGATTGAACAACAACATTGAATTAGCTTCTTCACCAGGAAAGGCCACATTTAGGACAGTTGGGATCGAACCTTCTTCAGAGATGTCACCATTAAATTTTATCCCGGTAAACCTAGTTTCCAGCCCATTTTTCATATAGCTTTTCAGCTTTCTAAGTTTAGCATTTTTCTCATCGAAATTTGCATAACAACGCTTAAGTGCGAAGGCCATAGCCGCAATAGCCGGCACATTCTCTGTTCCAGCTCTCAGGTTCCTCTCTTGGGGTCCTCCACAGATGAGAGAAGGTATCTGAATTCCTGCCTTCATGTACAGGAAGCCGATCCCCTTGGGGCCATAAAACTTATGCGAAGCAGCAGTGATAAAATGAACTGGGGATTTACCAAGGTTATATTTTACATTTGAAATGGACTGAACCGTGTCAGAATGAAAGATTGAACCGTATTTCTCACAAATCTCAGCTACCTTGTCAATATCTATAATCGTCCCCAATTCATTGTTGGCATGCATAAGAGAAACCAGGGTTGGACCCTGGTTTGAGAGTACATATTCTAACTGTTCAAGATTTGGACGCCCTTGGGAATCTACCTCTAACCACTCAACATTAATACCTTCTTTTTCAAATTCCTCTACAGGATGCGTGACTGCATGATGTTCAATTCTCGAAGTTACTACATTGCGAACTCCCATACCTTTCACAACACCTTTGATGGCTAGGTTGTCCGCTTCTGTACCTCCACTTGTAAAGAAAATTTCGGTTGGTGAGGCACCCAATAATTCTGCAATTTCTTTTCGAGACTTTTCGACTATCGCACGAAGTTTTCTACCATGATCATGAATGGAAGAAGGATTGCCATAGGAATCCTTCAGAAAGGGAATCATATAATTGATAACTTCAGAATCCATGGGAGTAGATGCAGCGTTGTCCAGATATATCCGCTTCATAGATTGCGTCCTTTTTGAGTACTAGCTATTAAGTTGTAAAATTCTCTCCTTGAACTTATCCGCAAGTGATTCAGCTTCTACTAAACTTTTTGCTTCCGAGTATATACGAATGATCGGTTCAGTATTTGATTTGCGAAGATGTACCCATGAATGGAGGAAGTCAATTTTAACCCCATCCACATCGTTGATATCTTCGCTTTCGTATTCCTTATATATCGTTTTCAAAATAACCTCCACGTCAACTCCAGACTTAAGAAAAACTTTCTGCTTAGACATGTAATAATTGGGATAAGTAGCTCTTAATTCAGAACACTTCATTTTACTCTTGACCAGATGGCTCAGGAACAAAGCAATACCTACCAAGGCATCTCTTCCATAATGTAGGTCAGGCAATATTACTCCCCCATTCCCTTCTCCGCCAATGACTGCATCATGGCGTCTCATCTTATCGGTAACATTCACTTCCCCAACCGCACTTGCCTTGTAAGGACAACCATGAAATTCTGCCAAATCTTTAAGGGCTCTGCTGGAAGATAAATTTGAGACAACCGTCCCCTTCTTGTGTTGAAGTACATAATCAGCAACTGCAACCAAGGTATATTCTTCCCCGAACATCTCTCCATTTTCATCGATCAAGGCCAGGCGGTCAACGTCAGGATCAACCACAATGCAAAGGTCAGCTCCGGAGATTTTGGTAATTTTTGACGTTTCAATTAAATTTTCTTTGAGGGGTTCAGGATTGTGTGAAAAGTTTCCATTGGGGATACAATTTATCTCGATGATTTCTTTGATGCCCATGGCCCGTAGCAATTGCGGCACATAAATCCCTCCGGAACTGTTGACCCCATCTACAGCAATTTTCAAACCGGCGTTTTTGACGGCATAGGCATCTACCAAGGGGAGTTCCAAAATCTTTTTAATATGAATCTCTCCGAAATCACGGACATCTGTGATAGTGCCAATTTCATCAATGGGTGCAAAAGAATAAAAACCTCTGTCAACGATGCTTAGGATTTCCAGTCCTTCTTTGCGGGTAAGGAACTCCCCTTTCTTTCCGAGCAATTTGAGAGCATTCCATTCCTTTGGATTGTGGGATGCTGTCAGGACAATCCCACCAGCTGCTTCATAATAGGGGACTGCCATTTCTACAGTCGGAGTAGTAGATAACCCTAAATTGATAACATCAAATCCCAAACCTATCAGGGTTGAAGCTACCAATCCCTCCAGCATTAGTCCCGAAGGACGCGCGTCTCTTCCCAAAATCACCTTGCGGCTGGAAGACTTTGTTGTCATCCATATTCCAAAGGCTGAGGTGAATTTTACAACGTCTAATGGGGTTAGATTTTCATATGGCTTTCCTCCGATAGTGCCTCGAATCCCTGAAATAGAAGCAATTAAGGTCATAATTTCCTGTTTGATCTTATCTGCAAATATGGTGAAAGGATACCTTATTGGCAAAGGTTATCCACCGAAGGAACGGATTCCTGATCTGTTTTTTGATTATGTTTGTGGTGCATGAGAGATCAAATCATGGATTCTGGGAGTGGGTATGAAGATGATGATATTGTCTTGCGTCCTAAGCGATTTGAGGAGTTTTCCGGTCAGCCCAAGTTGATAGAAAATCTTCAGATATTTGTCCAGGCAGCCAAGCTCAGAGGTGAATCACTAGACCATGTTTTACTTCACGGACCTCCGGGATTGGGTAAAACAACCCTCTCATACATTATCAGTAATGAACTCACCTCCAATATTCAAGTCACATCTGGGCCTGTATTGGAAAAACCAGGGGATCTGGCTGGCCTCCTCACCAACCTTGAGCCTAAAGATGTCCTGTTCATCGACGAGATCCATAGGCTTAGTCCGGTTGTGGAAGAGTATCTCTACTCTGCCATGGAAGATTTTAAGATCGACTTGATGATTGAAACTGGTCCCAATGCCCGCAGCGTTGAAATCACCTTGAATCCTTTCACACTTGTAGGGGCTACTACCAGAGCTGGCTTGCTGACCTCTCCTCTCTTGGCACGGTTTGGTATCAACTTCCGACTGGAATATTACAATGCCGAAACGCTTGCTATAATTATCCGACGTTCCGCCAGAGTACTTGATGTTAGAATTGATTCCCAGGCTGCCCTTGAAATTGCCAGGCGAAGCCGGGGAACTCCAAGGATTGCCAATCGATTGCTCCGCAGGACCAGAGACTTTGCTATGGTCAAGGGCAATGGTGTCATCACCCTCGAAATTGCCAAATTTGCCCTGAAAGCCTTGGATGTGGATGAGGCAGGTCTGGATGACATGGACAATAAGATCCTGCGTACTATTATCATTAAGTTCAAAGGAGGACCAGTAGGGCTGTCAACCATTGCAACCGCAGTAGGTGAAGAATCTGAAACAATTGAAGAGGTCTATGAACCCTACCTGATCATGGAAGGGTTCATTAAAAGGACAGCACGAGGCAGGGTAGCAACTGAAAAAGCCTTTCAACACTTTGGGATTCTTCCCAGTGGTGATCAAAGCAATTTGTTCTCTTGAGAAATACTCGTGGTAACTCATTTACCGCAGTCATTCAGGACTTACCCGATATTTGAGGATGGTCCGGGGTTTTCATCGGGAATTCCATTGGCCGAAACTGGGGTCTTTATTGGCCGGAAAGTTGTATCTTGACTCCCCAAATATCCTGTGAAGCAGAAGATTAAGAATAAAGCGATTGAACTTGGATTTGATCTAATAGGGATCTCTAAGGCCGGCTTTCTTGAAAAAGAAGCCCACTACCTTGAGAATTGGCTGAGAGAGGGTCGACATGGTACTATGAGTTGGATGGAGAATCACTTTGAAAAAAGGGTTGACCCTCGTCTTCTCGTAGAGGGTGCCAAATCCGTAATAAGTGTTTTACTCAATTATCACCCTGCTTCCAACCAAAAGCAGTTGCCTGACGCACCAAAGATTTCAACTTACGCTTGGGGAGAGGATTACCATAAAGTGATCAAGAGGAGGTTGTATCGTCTGCTTGAATTTATTCAGGCTCAAGTTGGAGAGGTCAATGCACGTGTATTTACCGACTCAGCTCCAGTAATGGACAAGGCCTGGGCCTTGCGTGGAGGGTTGGGATGGATTGGTAAGCATACTAACCTTATTAATCCCAAACTAGGATCATGGTATTTCATAGGTGAAATTATTCTCGATCTGGAACTGGATTATGATGGCCCGATGAAGGATTTCTGTGGTACCTGTACCAAATGTATTGATGCCTGCCCTACGGATGCCCTTACTCCCTACCAAATTGATTCCAATAAATGCATTAGTTACCTCACCATCGAATTGCGGGAGAATATGCCTCCGGAATTTATTGGAAAAACCGATGGATGGGCATATGGTTGTGATATCTGTCAGGATGTATGTCCCTGGAATCGGTTTTCTAAAGCTCATAAGGTTGAGGAATTCAAACCCTTAGATCATATTCTGGCCTTCGGAAAATCAGAATGGCTGGGATTGGAGCAGAAAGAATATAAAAGACTGACACAGAAAAGTGCAATTTCTCGTGTGAAGTGGGAAAAGATGCTGAACAACCTGAAAAATCTCTAAAGGATCGTAGGCCTCAGAATGAATGTTTTCATTTGCGACTTTACAGGGAGACCTAAACTTGAACTATATGAATAAAATACTTGACTTATATCATCTTAAAGCCTTGAATATAAGTAAAATGGATGGCTATGAATCAACCAATTACTTAATAGAGACAGCTGAGGGTTATCGAGTCATCAAGCACTACAAAGACCCGAAAGGATTTCCAGTTTTGAGGGCTGAGATTAAGCTTCTAAATGAACTTGCATCCAGGCTACCTTTCCAGATTCCATGTTCTATTGTCCCTTCTCAGGAACTCTCCGATGGATCTCTGACCCGGTTATATAAATACATTGAAGGTGATATTTTAGGAAAGGCCAAACAGAACAAAAAGTTACTAGATAATTTTGGTCAGGCCATAGGGCTTCTCAGCAGGGAATTGGCTGGGAAACGCGATCCTACCATTGAGGCAAGGAAATTAAGATGGGACCAGCAGCATTGTCTGATCAACCGCCCTAAGGTTCGGCATATTCGATCCGTCACCCATCGCCGATGGGTCAACTACTTCATGGATCAGTTTGCCGAGCACGTAGCCCCGATCCAGCATACCCTTCGCCATTCCATCATCCATGGTGACCTCAACGAACAAAATGTCATTGTAGAAAAGAATAAGATCGCCGGGATCATTGATTTTGATGACATCTGCTTTTCCCCCTTGGTCAATGAGATCAGCATTGCTATGGCTTATTCAAGCTTAACCAACAAACGGGAACCTCTTGGTATGATTGAAGGCATTTTGAAAGCATATCACGCTATATTTCCGCTCTTACCGGAAGAGGTTGACCTTCTTTATTATCTCATCCCTATACGACTGTGCGTATCGGTAGCGAATTCTTCTGAGGCCCAGGCCAACGGGACGGATACTGAATACATTGTAAAAAACCAGGAAGATGCCTGGGATGTCCTTGAGAAGTGGTTAGCATATGACACAAGCGTGGTGAGTAATCGTTTTCGAATGTTGTTGGGGATTGATCAAACCTGAATAAAGAACCCAGCATCCACTTGCTCAATTTTTGGTATCTTTCAACCTATGTTGAGGTTTCCAAATCCTTGGTTCACTCTTGAAAAGCCATAATTCCTTGAGGTCATAAGTTATGAAAAAAGCGAAACCATATCTCGTGAACATAGGTGCCCTTGCAGTCTCCATGTTGATCCTGTATTATCTGGGAGAATTGGTTATCCCCTTCGTTTTAGGCTTATCGGGTGCCTACATTGCCAATACCCACGTTAACAAACTTCAAAAATTTATCCCCAACCGGAACCTTGCCGTGATCACCTATCTGGTCCTTGGAATTGCTATTGTCACAGGAATACTTTTTTTCCTTGGTGCCCAGATCCTCAATGATATCCAACGTCTGAATGGGGCCTTTATCACTTTTACACAATCCCACCAAACAGAAATTGATGAGGCCAATGAGGAAATTAAATCCTACATCGAAATGGTATACACCAGTGATAAAGTCCAGGAAAAATTGAATTCATTTGATCTGGACAGCCTGAACGATCTGGACAGCCTGAACGGCATAAACAGCCTGGACAGCAGCAGTATGGAAATTCTAGCTGATGCACTCTCAAACCTCACCTCATTTATTGATCAGGGGGAAGAAGATGGCCCCCCCGGAGAAAAGGGAAATAGTATCAATTGGCTGTTGATCTTCTTGTCGTCCTTTGGGTATTTCTTTGCGACTCTATTTACTTTCTCTTATTTCGAACGAAAGTTCGAGAAGTACTTTGGGAGTTTTCACGAGATGAGTGGAGGTCTGGGAGATTTTATTCTGGATTTCAAACGAGTATTCCTCGATTATTTCAGGCAGCGCTCCCTGATCGTACTGATCTGCTCTGTGATCTTTATCACGACTTTTTTATTTTTAAATATTCCCGGAGCTATTATACTGGGGATTCTCACAGGGATACTCTGCTACATTGCCCACTTTCATTACCTCTCCCTGGTTCCCTTAGCGCTCTGTTCCTGGGTGGTATCCGTGGAACAGGGCGAGAGCTTCTTCCTTTACTATGGGATTATCATTGGGGTATTCGTTTTAGTCTCTGCTGCGGAAGAATTGGTGTTTTACCCTAAGTTTATGGAGGGATCCTCAAGTATCAATCCCGCTTTTTTTATCTTCTTTACCACAATTTGGATACACTTCTTTGGAGGCTTGGCCGGTACATTCCTCACCCTGCCTCTGACAACCGTGGCACTCATCTATACAGATCGATTTCTTCTCTTCTGGAAAGAACAACGGGAAACTGCTCTTTCTAGTAGTTCGCATGATTTAGCAGACTTGGAATAGCTCCTAGATACCCGTAGCTAAATGAAGGGAATCTCAGGAACCTACCTCTGTTCTACTTGCCTACACATATGCGGGTGTTTTACAAAAAACCCATTCTGTTGGAGTTAGACAACCAAAAGTATCTAAAGGATAGAAGATTTGGACTTATTTGTTTCCTAAGCTAGATTCTAAGCTGGCTTCGCGGATCTCATCTTGGGTTTCCATGACAATGATCTGGCGACCACTTTCCATCCAAACCCTGCTTTCTCCTTCATCAGTTCCATCATAATTCTCAATATACATGACACGAGAGACATTGACGGTGATTTCGAGAAAATCAGGCTGAGTGGAGGAACTCCTAGAGGCGCGAGTTAAACGAATGAGACTCATAGACTTCTGTATTTTAAGGTGAACTAATAATATCATCCTGACCAGGAAGTCTGATCAGGCATAGAATTTACGGCTGTTTGAGTTTTTTTCCAACAGCTTTCGGAGGAAAATCTTTTCGTCTAAATTTATCCCCGTGAAAATCTTAGGAATATCTGCTTTCTATCACGATTCTGCCGCTGCTATTTTGGTCGACGGTCAGATACTTGCCGCAGCTCAGGAGGAACGATTTTCACGTAAGAAACATGATTCTGGGTTTCCTATTCATGCGGTTCGATATTGTCTCGAACATGCCGGAACAACTTTGAATGACCTGGATTCTGTTGTTTTCTATGACAAGCCACTCCTAAAGTTTGAACGGCTCCTTGAAAGTTATTATGGTTTTTCGCCTCGGGGCTTGCGTTCGTTTATCGCCGCGATGCCAGTATGGACGGGTGAAAAATTATTCCTGAAGCGTCTGATCCGAAAAGAACTCGGCAAGGTTATGCCATACCGTAGACGCGATCTCAAACTGTTATTTCCTGAACACCATCTCAGTCATGCCGCTAGTGCATTCTATCCTTCTCCTTTCACTGAAGCAGCTATTTTGACCATTGATGGGGTAGGTGAATGGTCCACTGCCTCCATTTGTCACGGTAAGGGGAAAGACATCTCCGTGTTACGGGAAATGCATTTCCCTCATTCTTTAGGGTTGCTTTATTCAGCATTTACCTACTTCCTCGGCTTCAAGGTTAATTCCGGTGAATACAAATTGATGGGACTAGCGCCTTATGGTAATCCGGAAAGCGAACGGGTAAGAGGGTTTATAGATCTGATCAAAAAAGAATTGATTTCCCTGAAGGAAGATGGATCGGTCTGGCTGAATCCAAAGCAGTTTTCTTTTGCCAGAAGCCTTCGTATGGTCAATGACCGTAAATGGGAGTCCCTTTTTGGGTTTCCACGGCGAAAAAAAGAATCAAAATTGGAGCAGGTACATTGTGATCTGTCCATGGCAATCCAAAAGGTGACCGAGGAAGCGGTGATTAGGATGGCAAGGGAAGCGAAGCGGTTGACCGGATCCAAATGTCTCTGCCTATCTGGAGGAGTGGCTCTGAATTGTGTTGCAAATGGCAAATTGGAACGGGAGAGAGTCTTTGAACAAATATTTATACAACCTGCGGCTGGAGATGCAGGAGGTGCGTTGGGGGCGGCCCTTGCTGCGAAGCACATTTTCTACGGAGAACAGCGTAAGTGTGGAGAGCAACGTGATCCAAGCACTTTGAATCCAAAGGACTCCATGCATGGCTCATACCTGGGCCCGGCCTTCACGTCATACGATGTGGAAAAGTTGATAAGGCACCATGGCGCTGTGGCTTCCCAGTACCAAAACTTTGAAGAACTTGCGGGCGAAGTCGCAGCGGTTATTGAAGGCGGAGCTGTAGTCGGATGGATGCAGGGTCGAATGGAGTTTGGTCCGCGCGCTTTGGGTAACAGAAGCATCCTCGGTGACCCCCGCAACCCAGGGATGCAGAGGAAACTCAACCTCAAAATCAAATACCGGGAATCTTTCCGGCCTTTTGCACCATCTGTATTGGCTGAATATGCCAAAGATAACTTTGACTTGAATAGCACTTCACCTTACATGTTGTTGACTCATCCGGTAGCATCAGCTTTACAAAACCAACTGCCTGAAGGCTTCCATGACCTTCCGCTCCAAGAAAAGCTAAATTTTGAGCGCTCAACCCTTCCCGCTGTTACCCACATAGATTATTCAGCTCGTATACAGACTGTCCATCGTGAAACGAATCTTCGTTACTGGGTTTTGATCGATGCCTTTCGCCAGCTCACAGGTTGTCCAGTAATGGTAAATACAAGTTTTAACGTACGGGGAGAGCCCATCGTTTGCACCCCGGAAGATGCTTACCGCTGCTTCATGCGAACGGAGATGGATTACCTGGTAATCGGTGACTTTGTATTTGAGAAGATGGCTCAGCCAGGCTTAAAGTAGCAAAATTCTCTTCATCTGTGAGATGCATCTTAAAATGTTAAGCGTAATATTGATTACCACAATCCGAATCCAGATATTGCCTTCATGAGAGATATCCTTAGATTCATTTGGGAACGCAAGAATTTCATTCTAATACCCATCTTGCTGGTTCTTATTGTTTTAGCCGTTATCATGGTGCTGGGAACTACAACTCCTGTCGCTCCCTTTGTCTACAGCCTTTTCTGAGCATGTCGACACATCAAAACAAAGATCCATTCCGTACCATTCTGGTTATTACACTTGGATTTATCGGTCTGAGTTATGTCTTCAAAACTGATGTTCTCCTGTATATTGGGATTGGGATTGGAGCTGTTGCCTCATTGATGCCCTTCACAGCAAAATTTATCACCTTAGCCTGGTACAAATTGGGAGAATGGTTAGGTTTGGTCAATGGCACCATTCTATTAAGTGTCATCTTTTTCCTTATTTTGGTTCCAGTGGGTATGATCTACCAAATAACCAGGAAGAATCCACTTGACAAAAAAAACAGAGAACCAACTCTCTTTAAAGTGCGGGATCACCTGTTTACGGCAAAGGACCTACAGGATCCCTGGTAATTCTGTTTTATTTTTTTCATCTGCCAGATATCTCCTGAAACTCAAACGGTTCGTTAGCCGCGGTTGTGAGCGTTTGACCGGGAGGGTTTTGTATCCGACTGTTCAAGGATCGTGCTAAATAACTCCAGTATGCGCTCAGATAACTTCCGGCGGTCAAAATACATTTCGATCAGTTTTCTTCCTTTCTTTCCTTCAGCTTTCCTATAATCCTGATCGTCTGCGAATCGAATGATATTTTGGATCCATTTCGAAAAATCTCCCTGTTTCGAGCTCAGGCCTCCTCCGTACTTGGCTAGATAATCTGCCTGCCATCCTTGGTAGTTCAGAACAACAGGCAGTCCTGTTGACAGGTAATCATAGAATTTATTGGCACTGTTGGCTTCCAGGACAGAAAAAGGAGCAAAACAAACACAGCCTATGTCGGCACTGGCGAGGAGATCAGAAACTTCCTCCTTGGGGACTTTTTTCCGGAAAGTAAGATTGGTCAGTTTTTTAGAATTTGCATAGCTCAACACCCGGTCCAGGTCGTTACCTTCTCCTACAACCAGAAAACATATGTCTTCTCTACCTTGCTGGGCCACAGCCTCCGCTGCATCTACCAATTGGTCCAAGCCATTGGCGATGCCCACCGTACCTGTATAGATTACCAGTATCTTAGGCCTGGAGGGTCGTTCGACATAAGGGAACCTAAGTGGGTCAGTTCCATTGTGAATAACATGTACTTTAGAGGGAGGAACACCACTAGACAGAACTTGGTTACGCATTCCTTCAGAGAGTGTAATTACAGCTGCAGCCTCCCGGTAAATGCGGTTGGTACGCTGTCGGATATACCAGATCAACATTCGGTTCTTCAAGATTCCCATCCCGATCGGAACATCGGGCCAAACATCTACAGTTTCGAATACAAAGGGTATTGCTTTGCGGCGATGAATAATACGGCCCAGTTCGCCAACCGTAAGCGGTGTGGATGAAGCATAGACCAGGTCAACGTTCGTCCATTTCCACATTCGTTTGCGGGCCATCCAAAAAAAACGAAGCCAAGCACTAATTCTTTCCATAAAGTCCATCTCATGCGCGTAAGCGACTTTAAGGACCACCACTTTGATACCATCAAGATCAAATTCATGAACGGGTCTATCTTGCTGGTAGGTAGGCGGAAAATAAGCGGGAGAAGTCAGAATTGTTATTTCATGACCAGCTCTTACCCAGGCACGTGCCAGTTCGTAAGAACGGTTATTGCCGCTTCCGCCGGGAGGGCAAAAGTATTGGTGCAGATAAAGAATTCGCATCTAGGAATGCTGTTTTTCCTTGACCTGAGATTTGCTAATAGCTTTCTGTTTTTCCTTAGCATGGCGGTTAAGTGTGCGGTGAAAGCGCTGAATGACATATCCCAAGTGCTCCCCCCGCTTGAAAAGAGAGAAGAATATCCCAAAAGAGATCACCACATAAAATACAAAAAGAAGGGTATGATTAAGACTCCAGAATGCCACATAGCGAACGCTGAATATAACGAGAAAGCCAGAAACAAGCCCCACCAGACCGAGTATGATCGCCACCCATCCTTCTGGTACACCAAGATAATTTAAGTTATGCGTGAGATGGTCTTTTCCTCCGACAAAGGGAGAGTTCCCCTTGGAAAGCCTGGAAATCACAACAAATGAGGTGTCCATGAGTGGCACCAGGAAGACCATGATCGGCGAAATGATGCTCATGCTACCATTCGCAGAAGGATTGATTTCATGGATATTCCAGAAAAACTTGATCCCAATAAATGCAAAGAAAGCTCCCAGGAACTGACTACCAGTATCTCCCATATAAATTTTTGATGGTTTCCAATTCATCATCAAAAATCCGAGGAAGGAACCTATTAAAGCAATCATGGTAAAAAGAAGGAGATTAAACTCAGAGCCTACCTGGTGTAGCCCCATCAACACCAATGTGGAAGTACAGATGGTAAGAGAAACAGTTGCCGTCACTCCATCCATATTGTCCAAGAGGTTGATACTGTTCATAATCCCGACCACCCAGAAAACAGTCAGAAAGTAATCCAGCCCTGAAACCCCGGTCAAGTTGATGTGAATCCCAAATATGATCAGAATTACTGCACAAATAACCTGTCCCATGAACTTCAGCAGAGGACGCGTATTGTAAGCATCATCCTGTAAACCGATGAGAAATCCGAGTGTCACGACAATGAAGAGCCCTAAAAATTCTTTGGCCTGCTCACCTCCTATATCCTGGGTCATGTAAAAACCCAAAGAAGCGAGTACAAAGGTCATGAAGAAAGAAATACCTCCAATCGTCGGCTTTGATGTGGCCCAGCGTGCACCATTTTCATTCCTCTGACTGTAAGCCCGCAGTTTGCGAGAGAATTTATACAGAATTTTGTTGACTGTAAATGAAAAAAGCCCGGAGGCAATAAGCAGAAACGTACCCAGAGTAATAGAATCTTTCACTGCCTCAAATATAACAATTTCACAAGGTGATTTAGGAAAAAACCTTTATATCCTCTATCTAGCTATCTTGATGCTTGTATCACAAAATCAGTATAATGCATGTTTCTAGGAATGAATTGAAACAATTGGAGCAACAGTTTTCTATTTACAAGGCTGTGGCGCAGCCTCTTAGGTTGGCCATATTTCGAAACTTCTGTAATTGCGGCTGTGAGAAGCTGACGGTGAAGAGTATTTACGAAATGCCCGGTAGTGAACAGTCCGTTGCTTCCCATCATTTGGTGATACTGAAGCGCAGCGGTTTATCAAGGCGTGAGCGAACAGCTAGAAACACATATTACTGTATCTGTTGTGCCGATGATGATTGTTTGATTTCTATCCTGCAAACACTTCACGTATGCTGAACAAAGTCATTCGGTTTTTCCTGGAGAACAGGCTGGTAGCTGTTATGCTGTTGGTGTTGTTAGCTGGGTGGGGCATTGCAGTCGCGCCTTTCAACTGGAAAAGCGACTGGTTCCCGAGAGACCCAGTGGCAGTAGATGCTATTCCTGACATTGGTGAGAATCAGCAAATCGTTTTTACCAAGTGGATGGGGCGCTCTCCACAGGATGTAGAGGACCAAATAACTTATCCGTTGACCACTGCACTGCTGGGTGTTCCGGGTGTGAAGACCATTCGAAGTTCATCTATGTTTGGTTTTTCAAGCGTCTACATCATTTTTAAGGAAGATGTTGATTTCTACTGGAGCCGTTCACGGATTTTAGAGAAACTTAATTCGTTGCCATCGGGTACTTTACCGAAAGGTGTGCAACCCACTCTTGGGCCGGATGCAACAGCATTAGGGCAGGTCTTTTGGTACACGTTGGAGGGCCGTGATAAAGATGGCAACCCTGCAGGTGGTTGGGATCCGCAGGAATTACGCAGTATCCAGGATTATACGGTGAAATACAGACTGGCTTCCGTTGAAGGGGTTTCGGAAGTGGCTTCCATTGGCGGTTTCGTGAAGGAATACCAAGTGGACGTTGACCCGGCTGCGATGAAGGCACACAACATCACCCTACCACAAGTGACGATGGCTATTAAGAACAGCAATATTGATGTAGGCGCCAAAACGATCGAGATAAACCGTGTGGAATATTTGGTTAGGGGATTGGGTTATGTGAAAAGCATCAGTGACCTGGAGGAAAGTGTTGTGGCTGTTCGGGAAAATGTACCGATCCGCATCAAGGATGTGGCAGTTGTGTCCTTGGGTCCTGCCCCAAGGAGGGGTGGTTTGGATAAAGGCGGTGCGGAAGCTGTGGGTGGTGTAGTGGTTGCACGCCATGGTGCCAATCCCCTTGCTGTCATCAATAATGTGAAGGACCAAGTTGAGCAAATCGCTTCTGGCTTGCCCAAGAAGGTGCTGGATAACGGGTCGGTGAGCAAAGTAACAATTGTGCCATTCTATGACCGCACAGCACTCATCAGAGAAACACTGGGCACATTGGAAGATGCTCTGTTTGAGGAAATCATGATCACCATAATCGTTATCCTGCTGATGGTCATGAATTTGCGGGCTTCAATGCTCATCTCTGCACTCATTCCGCTGACAGTGCTTACCAGTTTTATCGCCATGCGCTATTTGGGCGTGGATGCCAACATCGTTGCCCTAAGTGGTATTGGCATTGCCATCGGAACCATTGCGGACATGGGAATTGTTCTTTCTGAAAACATGCTACGGCACATGGAACGGTCAGGGCCTGATGCGAACTTACTCGAAACCATATACACGGCCACATGTGAAGTGGCCTCTGCCGTGCTGACTGCAGTGGTGAGTACCATCGTGAGTTTCCTGCCTGTATTTGCGATGGAAGGAGCGGAAGGGAAGCTATTCGGTCCGCTGGCCTACACCAAGACCTTTGCGTTGGTAGCCTCCATCATTGTGGCCATCACATTATTGCCGCCATTTGCGTATTGGCTGTTTTCTATCAGACCTTCAAAGGGCATCATCCGCAAGTTATTGAACGGAGCGGTGATCGCTTCAGGGGTAGTGTTCTTGTTCACCTTGCCTTGGGCAGGGTTGCTATTGATTGCAGTAGGAGTAACGGGTTTGCTGGCACAGGGTATTATTCCTGCACTGAAAAAACACAGCAATACCATAGAAATTGGCGTTTATGCACTGGTAGTGGCATGGCTGCTCTCACATCATTGGATGCCACTCGGCCCTGAGCGAAGCACGTTCGTCAATTTCCTGTTTGTTACGCTGTTCATTGCAGTGGTCGTCGGGTTCTTTGGATTCATCATCCGTTATTATGAAAGTATCTTGCGCTGGTGTTTGGCGAACAAATGGAAGTTCCTGAGCATGCCTGCAATTATTGTCATCTGGGGGTTGTTCAGTTGGCAGGGGGTGAAAGGAATTTTCGGACTGACCGATGAGGAGGTGCAGGCGAACCGAATTGTACTAGCGATACACGAAGTATTCCCGGGAACAGGAGAGGAATTCATGCCTTCGTTGGATGAGGGCAGCTTTTTGCTTATGCCCACTTCCATGTCACACTCCGGCATTGAGGAGAATCGTGACCTGGTAGCACGACTGGACATGTCGGTTAGCGCTATTCCCGAAGTAGAGTCGGTGGTCGGGAAGTTTGGGCGTGTGGAAAGCGCATTAGACCCTGCACCCATTTCCATGTTCGAGAATATCATCAACTATAAACCCGAATACATTACAGATGAGGATGGCAACCGCCTGCGGTTTAAGGTGGATGTCGATGGCAAACATGAGCGCGACACACAGGGTAAACTGATTCCTGATAAAAATGGAAAGTATTTCCGCAACTGGCGTCCGCATATTCGATCGCCTGACGACATCTGGAACGAGATAGCCAAAGTGCAGTTACCCGGTGTTACTTCCGCCCCCAAACTTCAACCCATTGAAACACGGCTCGTGATGCTGCAGACAGGGATGCGAGCACCCCTAGGCATCAAGATAAAAGGGCCGAGTCTGGACACGATTGAGGCCTTCGGATATGAACTGGAAGCTATACTGATGGAGGTTTTGGGGGTGAAGAAACAAGTGGTTTTTGCGGACCGAATTGTAGGCAAACCCTATCTCGAAATTGACCTTGACCGCAAAGCGCTTGCTCGATACGGGTTGACGATCCAAACCGTACAACACTACATTGAGGTTTCCATTGGCGGAATGACCAGTACGGTGACCGTTGAAGGAAGAGAGCGTTATCCCGTTCGGGTGCGCTACGCCCGTGAACTGCGTGATGACCCTTCGATGATCGAGAGGATATTGATCCCTGCCGCGAATGGCACGCAAATACCCTTGGGTGAAGTGGCGGCCATTACCTATGTACAGGGACCGCAGGTCATCAAGAGTGAAAATACTTATTTGCAGGGCTATGTGTTGTTCGACAAGCTGGATGATTGGGCGGAAGTGGATGTGGTAGAAAATGCACGGAAAAAGATCGACCGGTTGATAGCCGCAGGCAAATTGCGTATTCCTGCAGGTGTGAGCTTTGAGTTCTCAGGCACCTACGAAAATCAGGTACGGGCAGAAAAGCGGTTGGCAATTTTGATTCCCGTGGCACTGGTACTCATTTTCATAATCCTGTATTTCCAGTTGAAATCGGTTGTCATGACATCCATGATTTTCACCAACCTCGTCATTGCTTTCAGTGGTGGGTTCATAATGATGTGGCTCTATGGGCAGGATTGGTTCATGGATTTTACCGTTTTCGGTGCGAACCTGCGTGACCTTTTCCAAATGGATGTGGTGAACTTGAGCGTTGCGGTGTGGGTGGGCTTCATTGCCCTGTTTGGAATTGTGGATGATGACGGTGTGGTTATGAGTACTTATCTGAAACAAATTTTCAGCGAGAGAAATCCCGGGACAATTCAACAAGTAAGGGATGCCGTTGTAATTGCCGGAAGCAGAAGAATACGCCCTTGTCTCATGACCTCTGCCACTACGATATTGGCGCTGATCCCTATACTTACTTCTACCGGAAGGGGTTCGGACATTATGGTACCGATGGCGATTCCATCATTTGGCGGAATGACAGTTTCGATAGTAACACTTTTTGTGATTCCCGTACTCTACAGCATGTGGCAGGAACGGAAAGTGAAACGACAAGAAAAACAAGGATGAAACGATTACTATTCATAATGCTAATTGGATGGTGTGGCTCGACAAGTGCCCAGACCCTGGATGAGTATTTGGTGATGGCAGCCGATAGCAATGCAGCCCTGAAAGCGAAGTTCCTGGAATACCAAGCCGCTCTGGAGGAAGTGCCCCAGGTAGGCACATTGCCGGACCCTGAAGTAAGTTTCGGGTACTTCATCAGCCCAGTGGAAACTCGGGTAGGGGCGCAAGAGGCGCGGTTAGGGGCTATGCAGATGTTCCCCTGGTTCGGTGTGCTTGGTGCAAAAGAAGATGTGAAAACAGAGATGGCGAAGGCCAAATATAGATTGTTCGAGCAAGCAAAAAACGACCTGTTTTACAAGGTAAAGGAGACATACTATAATCTTTACGAGTTGGAGCAAAGTACTCGTATCACTGAAGCGCATTTGGAGATACTGCGAACGTTTGAATCGCTGGCTACTACCAAGTTTGAGAACGGCAAGGCCGGCATGGTGGATGTGTTGCGTATCCAGATGGAGATAGCCGAACTGAAGAATACCCTGCTGCTTTTGAAGGATAAGCGGGTGCCGCTGACCGCTGCGTTCAACCAGCACCTGAACCGTGGCGGCGAGACCGACGTAGTTATTCCGGATACCTTGGAAGCGATTGAGTCGCTTTTGAGTAAGGAAACCATTGCTGATAGTATTCAAGCCGAGAATGACCAGTTGGAGAGCATCGAACACATGCAGGAAGCCACAGAGCATTCAATAACATTAGCTAAGAAAATGGGGGCGCCTTCTTTCGGGTTGGGGATGAGCTATGTGATTGTAAGCGAACGTACAGATATGATGGTTCCCGACAACGGGCAGGATGCATTCATGCCCTTGCTAAGGGTCAAAGTCCCATTGTACAGGGGTAAATACAAGGCGATGGTAAAGCAGGCCAACCTAAACCTGCAGGCGCTGGAAAGCATGGAAACCGAGTACAGTAACACACTTCAGGCTAACCTTGAAATGGCTTGGGTGGAGTACATCGATGCGGGGAGGCGCATAGCTTTGTATCAAGAGCAAATGAAAGTTGCCGAACAAACCCAAAACATACTGGTCGAGGCATACAGCACGGATGGAAAGGACTTTGAGGAAATACTGCGTGTGCAGCGCATCCTGCTAAAATATGAACTGGAAATAATCAAAGCTGTTGCCGACAAGAATACCACCGTGGCAATAATTGAATCATTTATGTAACGCGATATGAACCGATTGCCCAACAATAAAATATTGCTTATCAGTGTCAGCTTAGTTGTGGGGCTGGCTTTTGGATGGGTACTGTTCCATAACGGTGATAAAAATGCAGAATATGAACAATCTGTTGAACATGCAGAAGAAACTGTTTATACCTGTGCAATGCACCCTCAGATTCGCCAGAATGAGCCGGGCAAGTGTCCGATTTGCGGCATGGAACTGATTCCCGTGAGTGAGTACAGCGCAGGGCCTAACATTGTTGAGATGAGCGCAGAGGCGGTTAAGTTATCGAACATCCAAACCACAGCGGTTGGTTTCACACTTCCTGAAAAAGAGATACTCCTGCAAGGAAAGATACAGGTGGACGAGAGAAGGGTGGGCAATCAAACCTCTCATATTGCCGGACGTGTCGAGAAACTATATGTGAGCTTTACAGGCGAAACCGTTAAAGCAGGGCAAAAACTGGCTGCAGTGTATTCCCCGGAATTAGTGACTGCCCAGAAGGAATTGTTTGAGGCAATAAAAACTAAAGACAACAGCCCGGTAATTTATAGCGCTGTTCGCAATAAATTGAAGCGATGGAAGCTGACGGATGCACAGATTGATGAGTTGGAAAGAGTAGGGAAAGTACAGGAAGTGATTGACATTAGAGCGGATATCAGTGGTGTGGTATTGAAACGCTCTGTATCGGTAGGCGACCATGTAAAGGAAGGAAGCTTGCTATTTACCGTTGCCGATTTAAGAAAGGTCTGGGTGGAATTCAATGCGTATGAGGCCGACATCCCTTGGCTTAAAGTAGGTGATGAGATCGCCTTTACCGTCAGTTCGTTGCCCGGAGTAGATTTCATAGAGAGGGTCACCTTTATTGACCCTATTATCAACCCACAAACGCGAACGGCATCCGTTCGGCTGGAGGTAAACAACCAGAGCGGACGACTCAAACCCGAAATGTTTGCTAACGGTACCATTACAGCAAAGCTTCCTATTGAGGAAGCGCAGCTCACTGTTCCCAAATCAGCCGTATTGTGGACCGGTAAACGCTCAGTGACTTATGTGGCTGTGCCGGACCCTGATCTGCCCATGTTCGAGTTCCGGGAAGTGACATTGGGCCATGATCTGGGAGGATATTTCATAGTGGAAGAGGGGTTAAAGGAAGGAGAGATGGTGGTTACCAACGGAACATTCAAAGTGGATGCGGCAGCCCAACTAGCAGGGAAGCAAAGCATGATGAACAAGGATCGCGGGCAAGTAACGGTTAGCCATCAACACGGCGAAGCTTCAACGGTGGACGGTATGGCAGAAGTAAAATTCAATGTGAGCGGCAATTGCGGTATGTGCCAGTCGCGTATAGAGAAAGCAGCACAATCAGTAAATGGGGTAGCACATGCCGTATGGGATAGGGCGACCAATATGATCACCGTTCATTTTGATGGCATCAAGACAAACAAGGAAGCTATTTCTCAGGTGATTGCCAATTCGGGACATGATACCGGGCTTAAAAAATCATCAGTTGAAGCTTACGAAGCATTGCCTGGATGCTGTAAGTATACGAGAGCCGATTAAGCAATACGTTTTTACCGAACCGTAATACATGTACTTGCCCCTCGCCTCTACACGGAATAGCTTTACAGGGAGGCAGTCACGAGATAACTATACCCAATCGAGAACAAAAACGGAAAATAGGTGTGAAAAGCTCCTCAAAGTGCCCCATCAAGGATCAATTTCAAGCCAATAGCAGCAAAATATATAAATTTTGCCGAAATGAAATGAAAGAGTGAGGCGAGTTGTGTAAACAGCCTCCCCTTATCAATCTGATTGTTTGGCATACTCTTTAAAGGAAATCATCCGCTGTGCCTGTGGATCCCATAGTTTCAGGCTGATGCATTTCAGGCTTTGCCAGAATGTGAGCGAGTTGGCGTATGCTGGGAGTTGAGAATCCTCTTTCATACATGCTTCCAAATGATAATTTGGAATGCGCGAATTCAGATGATGAATGTGATGAAAACCGATGTTCCCGGAAAGCCATTGGAACAACCGGGGCAGTTTGTAATAGGTGCTGCCGCGGATCGAAGCCATGAGGTGCGACCATTTATCTTTGGCTTCTTTGTAATTATCTGGTTGCTGGTGCTGAATGTAGAAAAACCAGAAGGCAATCATGCCAAAAAGCAGGATGATGGGGCCGGATACCATCAGCACGGGGAGCCAGCCCAATAACAAGACAAGTCCTGTATAAACAGCCAGAATAAGGAAATTGTTGAGGAAAAATCCCCAGCGGATCTTTTTCCATCCTTTCAGCCGAAGGAGAGGAATACGTTGAAATACAGTCAAATAAAGGATGGGTGTGATAAGAAACTGTACGATGGGACTGCGGTAAATCCGGTACTTGAGCTTTCCCCAAGGCGATCTGGCAGCGTATTCGTTCTTGGTGAGGAAATCAATGTCTCCGACGCCCCGGTATTCCAATTGACCATTGTGGGCGTGGTGCTCATTGTGGGTGCGGCTCCAATATTTGAAAGGGATCGTACTGAAAAAGCTAGAGACAAAACCAATGGCATTGTTCCATTTACGGGACCGCAAAAAGGATTGGTGACCGCAGTCATGCTGGATGATGAAGATGCGTACCAGAAAAAAAGCGGCCACGACAGCCAGACCCAAGGTCAACAAATAGGACCAGGGAATGCTGAAATACATGAGGACTACCAGGCCGATAAATGGCAGAAACGAATTGAGGATCTGAATAAGGGCCTTTTTTGAGTTTGGTTGCTGGAATTTTTTTACGTGTGACCGCCAATTTTTCATGGCTGCTGTGATATTTTCGTCATTCATAAGGTAAAAACTATGGTTAGATTAGCAGGCGAATACGTTGCCCCATTTTTTGGTTATTATATAACACTCCTGCGCAGCAAAAAGTTCAAATTAATTCACCCCATCCTTCTTCGAGGGATTGGTGTCCTTCATGTGATGAATGTCATGTACACTCGCAGGGTTGAGATCGACAGAGAAAAAGACACCATCAAGGCTACTGAACTGTCCCCCATTGATAGGACAGCAATTGGGTCCAATGTACTGAGATATTCTTAATTTCACCCCTGGCGCACTAATATTCAATAACTTGCGAATAACTGCGAGTTTTCGCGAGGGTATAATCCCTTAATTTATCAGTATTAAATTGATTTCGTGTTTTGGCCTAGCCTTTCAGAGGGCTAGGACAGGGATTGCTGAATTATTCAGGCTAATTATTAGCTGTGTATTGGTAAATCAAATTAATATCTAATTCTATGAGAAATTTGTTTTTCGCCATTCTGGCATTGCTGCTGGTTGTCACTTCCTGCCAAAAGGAACAAGTTCAGCCAGAAAAGGAACAAGTTCAGCAAGGAGAAGTCTCACCTGAAGCCTTCAAAGGACTTCCCATTATCCAAATCACCGGAAACCTTCACAGAAAAAGGGGAGAAAATAGTCATGGTGCATGCAGTTGTGAATCCAACTGTGGCGGCATTTGCGGAGTCCACGGCTGGATTCTTGGATTTCAGGTTTTCAGGACAGGATCGTCTGGCACAGGTCCAAATGGAGAAATTCACTTTTATGCCACAGCACAAAGGGAGGCAAACAGTGAAGGGAGCTTTTACATTACTTTTGAAAACCTGAAATAACAGATATTCAGTATAGATTCCCTGATCTCAGGGAATCTATACTGTTTTTTATTGATATTGGTGGATGAAAGCGACCATTTTGGTTTTTTCGATTTTCCTTTTTCCCTTTTGGGAATCTTGTAGTATTAAGTTCAATACGGATAACCGTCATGTTTTAAATATGCAGTCTGTCCAGTTGGTCGAATATGACGAAAATGAAGTATTCAAGCCAGTTCATGTTTCTCTAGAAAAGGATATAAGGATTTTTGAGGCACCTGTTAATACAATTCAATCCTTATTCCGCAAAAATGAATATACCTTGGTCCAAACCTATTCCCCTTTTTGCCAACCTCAAATTTCCGTTCTGGAGAAAAACTTAGGTTCCATTTCCAATATGAACCAGGTTTTTCCATTAATTGTGAGTTATTCTTATGACCTGGATGATATTAACCAGGATGCCAAGGGGCTTAATTATGAATACCCTGTTATCGTTTTATCCCAATTAGACTACGGGGAAAAAGTAAAGGATAAAGTTACCGGCTTTACTCGTGCCATGAATCCTGAAATTCCTGACAGCTTAACCTTTAATACTCCCCATAGCTTTTTATTTAACCGGAATGGCGAGATGGTTTATTTTGCAGCTGGCCAGGCCATTGACACAATGAAAATCAAAAAGATAATCCGCTAATATTATTGTTGATTTGTCGCCCCAATCAATATGCCACACAATCTCCATAGCTAATTTCAAAACCGCGCTGTTCAACCGCTTTTGGGTAAACCGAGTTATTTCAATTTAGATATCGACCCCGAGTTTGCATTAAATTTTCCTGCCCTTTGGCCCAATCCATCAATTCCTTGGATGCGAAATGACTGTCCCCCCGGACCACGATCAGGGTGTTTTTCCAATGGTTGCGGATTTAACCGATCAACCGGCTGAATACCGAGAATACATTGATACTTTTGGAGCGGTGCCCCGGCTTGAGCAGGCAGGTGATCAACTTGCCGGAAATACCTTCATAAATATGCAGGGGCATGTAGCAATATTCCCGATAATATTGGTTGAAAAGGGTGAGTTGCTGTTGACTATGGGTATTGCAGCCATTGGCGTCCTCGTACCCGCAGGCAATCTGGAAGACCCGTTGCCGTAGCATCGATTCCAGGGAATGTCCAACATAACGCTGGTCCCGATCATCCTCCAGCACCGATGCAATGGCATGCAAAAGTCCCAATTGGCGGTCGGTCCACTTCCCGTAAAAGAAGTAGCCCTCCGTCAGAGGAAATATGCTCATCATGAAAGGTAATTTCCACTTTCTTGCCATGGCAGGGAAACAGTTCTAACTGATCGGGCAAATCAAGGCCATTTTCGGGGTTGACTTCGACAGGATTTATATGCAAATTGTTCATCGAAAAAGTTCGTAGTGAAATGTTTTTTAAGCACTTGTAAGTTAGTTACTTACAAAAAACATTACTCGAACTTTTTTGCTTTTTATGAATGATGTAGGCTAAGGACTTATTTTAAAGAGTGGAAGCCCAAGGAATATCTTTTTGAAGTACCAAGAGAAAGACGTTACAGTGCTGAAAGTGTCGCTAAAATATTGAGAGTGGCTGCCCATAAAGCTGTTGTTAGACAGCGAGGTACCCCTCATATGCTTCGACATAGCTTTGCAACACACCTTCTTGAAAATGAAACTGACCTACGCTACATTCAAATACTTTTAGGACATAATAGTAGTAAGACAAAAGAGATCTACACCCATGTTGCATCTCATGTTTTGAAAAGCATCCAAAACCCCCTAGATTAGGATTTATTACAATGGGAATAAATGTACCAGTATATTTAGCCATACGTTGTGCTACATGGATAAATTCTGCAAAGGATAAAGGAGGAATTCCGTATTATTATGTCGATGAAAAAGATAGCTATCCAAAAATATAAACCTCTTTTACAGAAGGCGGTGAATCATTTTTGGAAAACCAGAGCTAGGCAAAAGAAAGGTAAAAAGAAATCCGATCAGGGAAATCGCAGTGCAGTAACAGGAGGAAAGCAATTAGATGGCCTGGTTAATCTACTTGTAAAAGTCTCAGAGGATTTTGGTGTTCCAAAAGATTGCATTTATACCAAGGGAAGTATCCTTCCAGGATATTTTCGACCTACGAAAAATTGGGACTTCTTAATAATATCACCAAAGAAAAAGCTAATAGCTGTTGCAGAGTTCAAATCCCAAGTAGGATCATTTGGAAACAATTTTAACAATAGATCTGAGGAAGCTATCGGAAGTGCTGTAGATCTTTGTACCTCATTCAGAGAGGATGGTTTCCCTCAAATTCAACCACCTTGGGTTGGATACATGATTATTGTTGAAAAAAGTGAAAAATCAGAATCTCCCGTAAAACTACAAGAGCCTATTTACAGAGTTCGGCCTGAATTTGTTGATACCAGCTATCTGGACAGGTACACAATTCTTTGTAAAAGACTGATCCAGGAAAAACATTACTCTTCAGCCTGTCTTATTTGGTCAGATTCAAATAAAAATTATGGTTTTTTGAATGATGAGGTTTCCTTCGATTCTTTCCTTTTGTCCTTCATCGGAAATCTACAAGCAAACCAAAATGACCTC
>JBFGVE010000013.1:0-34858 GCA_041565275.1 Bacteroidia bacterium | reverse complement strand
TCGCCATGAATCTGATCCGAAAAGAAGACTCACAAAAGCACAAAAAGAAAAGCCTCAGAGTAAAACTCAAAATGTGCTCATGGAGCAATCGGTACCTCGAATTGGTCATGGGACTAATTTAGATGCGATTGCCCTGTCATATAAAGCATGCATTCGCCTAATTTTAATTCACACTACGGGTTCTCCTCAATCAACTGAAAACCAACAGAGCAGCATCATGAATCACAAAGTTAGTTGGCCAATAACGGCCCCAAACATGATACCCGGTGCGAGAAATACCATAACAAAAAAACCTGCCCCCGCGGCGAGCGGAAAGCGTCATGGACAACGCCACACTCGTCCATGAAGATCTACACCCTACAATCAAACTATCTTGTGTCCACCCGAAAACGCCATGTTTTCGGGCGGACACTATTTAAATGCGATTGCCCTGCACCGTCCCATTTTTCGGGAGTAGCTCAGTCGCTAAAAAATTGCAGTTGGAATGCTATCCGCGAGATTACTATTCGATTGATTCCATTATGTACGAGCAACATGATCTTGTTCCCGGAAGAAAAGAAGATACCTATTGGTTCAAGGAGATTTCCGTTGCATTCGAGCACGAGAATAATCTTGATGCCGGTCTCTACCAAGAAGTCTCACATCTCTTGATTACGAATTCCGATCTCAGGATACTCGTGACCTATCCCAACCGCGACCCGGAAGAGCAACTCACCTACTTACACGGAATCACCGCATCAACCGAACTATCGGATGATATTGCTGAACGCCAAAACTTTCTGATAATTCTCGGTTATCAGGAGGGATTTCGGCGGCAGGGTCGTGTCTTCAACTTGAAAAACTGGACAATTTTGGAGTAATTGGACGGGAAATAACACCGGGTGAGCCGCAATGTCTTCACCCGGCACTGGCTGCAACTACAGATGAATGATGAACAGATCATAGAATGGCTGCTTAAAGGTGATGTTTCTGTACAATACCAGGTATACCGTGATTTGTTAGGAATTGACAGAAAGGACCTGCGAGACAGAATTGCAACTGAAGGTTGGGGAAAACAATTCATTTCCAAAAGGAAGAAGAATGGTGCCTGGGGAACTCGTTTCTATCAACCTAAGTGGACCTCGACCCATTATACGCTTCTCGATCTGCGCAATTTGAATCTGAGCCCTGACAACGAACTTGTAAAGGAATCGATCGGCGGGGTCCTTAAAACATCAAAAGCAGAAGACGGTGGGATCCAACTTGGCCCTTCGACATCCAGGCACAGTGATATTTGTGTCAATGGTATGTTTTTGAATTATGCATCTTACTTTGGTACATCAGAAATGGAACTGATATCTATCGTAGACAGCATTTTGAATGAAACAATGCCAGATGGCGGATTCAATTGCAGGACAAATAGGAGTGGTGCAACGCATAGCTCTCTCCATTCAACCATCTCTGTTCTTGAAGGACTGGTTGAATTTCAAAAGTCGGGACACAGATACAGAACGAATGATATTTCAAAGGCAATAGACGATGCTGAAGAATTTATACTCATTCACAAGCTGTTCCTATCCGACAGAACGGGTGAGATCATCCATAAGGACTTTTTGAAATTGCCCTATCCCAGCAGATGGAAGTATGATATTCTCAGAGCACTCGATTATTTTCAATATGCCAATAAAAATTTTGACGACAGAATGAACAGAGTACTTGAAGTACTCCTGAAAAAACGGAATAAGGATCGAACATGGAATATGAATTCGGGTCATCCTGGCGAATTACACTTCACCATGGAAAAAGCCGGTCAATCTAGCAGGTGGAATACTTTGAGGGCTACAAGGGTGTTGCTGGCATACGAGCAAATCCACAGGACCAGTATTCAGCGCCTGGCAGCAACGAATCAGTGAAGTAAGGATAAACCGCGCACTACCCCCGCCAGCGGATCGAAAAGTAGCTATGGGAGGGAACGAACACTCTCGCCAGTAGACCGTAAGGTAGCTGAAGGAGAGATGAACAGCCCCTGCCAACGGGGCAGATATAGCACCAAAAGAGAGAATGGAACTCTTAGACCTTGACCTTACCGGCCGATCGGTAACTTTCTGATGTCATTTTTGGAGATAAACGCATCGATTACATTAATAATCAGGGCGATAACACCGATCCCACTGAGTAGAGGGCCGATCAGTGGAACCCATCCAATGATCCAGGAAATGATCCAGAACGCCGCCCATAGGACAAGAAATGTCACTCCCTTCTTTATGTGGCCTTTGATCAACTGGCCCACGCCGGGAAGGAAAATGGATACGATACCCGGAAGGATAAAAATCCCGTTTTTGCTTTTTATCAAATTGCTCATGATTTCAATTCAAGGTTCTGTGAACTTTACGCTATGTATCTACGGAAATCCAGGTCAATTGGTTCACTTTTGGTTCTGTATGTTGCTTTCAGCCCTGCCTTTTATTCACAATCTTGGATCTATGTCCTCTGTTTGCAGAGCGAGCAGTGCAAAAATACACACATAAACATCCGTAAGGCTTTGTTTTTCGACAAAACGGGAGAGGGCTTCAATGCCAAGTGCCAACTGCCGAACTGTCAAATGGCGGATATCTTCGAGCTTGCGCATGCGGTGGCGCTCCAGCAGGTCAGGACGGTCATAGTCCATGCCATAGATCAGCCGCAGGAATTCTCTGCCACGGACTGTCAACCCTGGCTGAACAAGTTCTCCTTCGGCTTCCATAACCAAAGATGCAGGCCTTGCGATCACCCCTGCACTCCCTCTTTCTGAAAGGAGCTCAAACCAAGCGATGGCTTTTTGTTTTTCTTCTATTGAGTTCAGGGTGACCCATTGGTAGGAGGGAGCTTTGAATAAGTCACCGCATAATTCCTGGATTGCATTGCGCGGTGACGCCAGGTTCCCCCATATTTCCCGGTGCCAGATCTGCTCCTTATCAAAATAGGTCTTCCCTTCGGAAGCGAGTAAACAGGAAGGGTAGAAACAATAGTCTTCCAGCCGGGCGAAGGGTAGATCATACATGGCAAGGACCCTGGCGAATCTTTCGTGGTAATCTTGGTAAACCGAATTGGATACTAAAAGACTTTGGACGTCAAGCCCTGCCTGAGTTGCCGCCAGGAGCGCATCGGAGCTAGCAGTCAGGGAAATCTTAGCGGCACTGTTCAACCTATGATAATTGGTGGCAAGCTCTTTCCAGTTTTTTGCTCCTGGGGTCATCTCGCCAGTTATGCAGAACCAGTCCGTATGGAAGACTTCCCACAATTTGAGATGATCCAGGACCTTTCGGAAACTCTCCAGGAAGTCCTGTTCGATGGGCCTGGCATCAAAGTAAGGCTGACCTTTAGAATTAATTACAGTGCCAATTCTTTTTTCTCTGATATTGAACCTTTTAATGGCTGATGCCTCATCTTTTGCTAAAACTATTGTGACCTCTTCTCCTCCATGCATTTCTTCTACCAGGACCTTGTCGGTTCCCTTCTCAGTATAATAGTTCAATGCCTCTGTGAGGTGCTCCAGATAGCCCGGAAGCGTAGAGGGATCTGCTGGAGACAGGCGTGGAGGAAGATAGATAAGCCACTTTGGATCGAGCCCTCCCAATTCGAGGAATTCCAGGACAGGTGGCAAAGCCTGTTCTCGGATAGTGACAGAATATTTATTGCGGGTGCTGACCAGGTTTCCCGCGGTAATCCTGTCAAAGTCTATGAACTCTCTCGATTTATCTTGCTGGCTGTCCGGTAGGTTCATGACCAGGGGAACTCTGGGCTCTGAATAGACCTTTGCAGCGGGAACAGATACAATCTCTTTTTCAGGCAGCCTCAGGGCGGTTAGTGAACCGCCATATACGCAGCCAGTATCTATATTGATCGTATTGTTTCGCCAGATGGCTTCCGGGACAGGAATGTGCCCGTAAACGACAATGGATTCACCTTTATATTCTCTCGCCCAGTCGTAGCGTACAGGAAGGCCAAGTTCATCTTTCTCACCAGTAATATCTCCATAGAGGCAGAAGGACCGTACTTCACTCGATTGCCGGCCTTGCATGGCCTCTTTAAGCCCGGCATGGGCTACGGTGACACTCCCGCCGTCCAGGACCAGGTGGTCGGGTAAACCTTGAAGAAAGTGCTTGACCTTGGAGTGAAATGCTTCGTCTTCCTTGTTCATCTGGGAGATGGTATTTGCCAACCCATGATCCGTTTTTATCTCTTGGCCCAGCAGGTACCTTTTAAGTTTGTCGTCATGGTTACCGGTCACGCAAAATGCAATTCCCGACCTGACCATGTCCATTGTCAATTTCAGGACCCCCAGTGAATCAGGTCCCCGGTGAACCAAATCCCCTACAAAGACAGCTCTCCTGCCCTTAGGTGGGATGACTTTGTAAGTGTACTCTCCGACTGTACCCGGTATTATCTTGTAACCCAGGCGGGTCAACAATAGGATCAATTCGTCCAGGCAGCCGTGGACATCACCAATCAGGTCAAAAGGTCCGTTCACTTCCCTGTGATTACAAGGTAGGGGTTCTAGATTGATGCTGGTATCATCAATTTCCTGCTCAGAAGCAAGGTGGTATACATTGCTGAAGCCTTCGGCTTTTAGCTCCGTGGTGTACTGGTCTGGCTCTTCCGTCTGCTGACGGACCCGGCTCATACGCGACGATAGGGCATTGGAATTTTCAAATCGTTGGTGAAGGTCTTCTCCCGGCGAGTCCAGCCATATCCCAAACACAGGGATGTGGCTTTTTTTTGAGGTTTGACAAAGTAATTTTCGAGAGGCCTTGGAAAAGTGGCTTCCATCGACAACCGTAAAGAGACCGTTGCGAAGTCTTTTTTCCAAAACAAACTCCAGTGCCGCCTGTGCATCTGCCAGGGTATGCGGACTCCGGTTAGGGCCCGCAACCATTTCCAAAAATAATTCTTGAGATAGTATGTCATCCTTGTGAAAATGTTTTTCAGCAAATGTCCTTTTTCCTGGAGAAGAGGGGCCAAGGAGGATTACGAGTGATAATTGCGGAAGGTTGATTTCCATATTTATCAGCGCTGAGAATGGTGACGGAAATGAATGAGTTGCATCGGAGGACCTGATCGTTCATCTTCAGGGCCAACGGGTACGCTGTGGAATTTGTATCCGAATTTATTACTGATCATCTTCCCCCAATTCGCAACCTGCTCTCTTCCCCATTCAAATTCGTGCCGCGGGTGTCTTTTGGATCCTTTTGCAAGATTGTTGATCAAGACATTGTAATCTGCATTTGGAATGAGAACGAGTACGGAATTGGGCTGAGATCTCCCAAATATATTTGATTCTATTGCATAAATGCTATGCTTGGGGATTTGATAAAACCCATCGGGTATGATTACCGCATCACAGTGGTCAATCCTTGCATCCAGATACCTGAGGGAACCGATAGCAAGCTGAACACTTTCCTTCGTGGTGTCAGGTATATTCAACTCTTCAAGGAATTGCCCGGTTGTCTCTAACAAGCGAAGAGATGGACCCAATGCGAGAATACTTTCGAATTTTGGTTCGGTGAAAAGCCTTGCCAGCAGGCCAGGGTCAGTGGTATTGAAAATAGTTAATTTCTTGGCACTAACTTCGTTCAGGCAATTGTGGATCTTTTCCCAGGCTTCTTCGATATCCCAAACCTGACTTTCCCTGGTAAAAGCGATTTGGTCCTCATCTTCACGCACTTCGCTGGGATCATCATTTCTAGCCAAAAGTTTGATCCTGGTGTCGTACAGCGATTGGTAGTTGATCCTGAAAACCCTTTCCAAAAGGTCCGGGGAAGGGTGCTGGGGTCCGTATTCGGAAATCCTTTCCAGAATTGTATTCATGGGATCTGCAGGGGTCCAGTAAAAGCGGTGGATGTCAAGCGCAGAAAGGATCATGATAAGGTCCCATAATATCCTAGGGAGGCTAAAAATCCCTTTGATGGTGAGGCTGAACAACTGTGGGCCTTCCAGTGGTTCTGCTTCACAGGTGTAGCCAATTTGACCGAAGAATTCTTCAAAGACTTCTTCAGACCCCAAAAGAGGAGGGAGGGTGCAGGTGATTTCCAGGGGTCTTGCCAGCCAGGTATATTCATTGCCTTTATCCAGGATTTTCTTGTAGATTTCCAGAATGGCATTGCTGAGAGCCGTATGGGCAGTAAAGGCGCGGGCATGCACATATTGGCCCATGACTGTGCCTGAAGTCAGGTAAGGCATATTGGCGGGAATGGCATCAATTGGATGTATATCCAGCATGCATCTCAATTCCAGGCGATCTGATGAGGGGCGGAGGGCCCAGTCATATACTTTTCCGAAATACAGTTCCTTGATCCGGACCTGCTGGAGATCTCCTTCCAGCAAGCCAGCGACAGCATTGACGGTCCTACCCTTGAGATCGATCTTCAGTAACATACCTGAATTTAGTGAAAACTGGCGAACCTGAAAGATGCGGTCCTTATCTTTTGATGAACTTCAGAACGATCTTCTCATCCCCGGCGGTGATCTGGAAAAAGTAAAATCCGGGAGGAAGCTTGGCAATAGAGATCGGCATAACCGCTCTTTTTACCATGTCATCTTTCGTCTGCCACAGCTGTCCGAGATTGTCAAATATCTTGATATTGACAGGGCGTTGATCGTAGATCAGCAGACTGAAATACAGATAGGCAGTCTCTGTGTTGGAAGGGTTTGGAAAAAGGACGATCTTATCCTCCACCGCGAGGGCATCCGCGTAGGGAAGCTCGACTTCAGGCCGGGTAAATTGCACCGTATGCCTCGGAACGATGGAATAACTCCAATCCAGTTCCACCCTTGCCAGGTACAAGTAGTGGTCATACTCGAGTCTTATTGGCAATGAATCACCTGCATTGAGCCATATCTGGGCGGTATCTTCCTGGAGATCGGTATCCGCCAGGACCCTGTCGATCAAAAGGGTATCACCAAGCCTCAAGGAAACCCGGCCATCATGGAAAAGGTAAAACGTGTACAAGTCTGAAACGGGAGCGACGATACTTCCTTCCCAGCGGGCTGACCAATAATCATCAGGAAAGGGGGGATTGTCCCAGGGAAAAGGGTTCAGGATGTCCCAGTTCTCTTTGATCTGAGAAACTGTTCGACTTTTGTAGTAGACCTGATTTTCTGAAGTGTCGGTAAAAACCAGCAAATTCCCAATTCCAGGCACGCTCTGTATATATTCCTTGATTGCAGCATATTCAATGGTGTGGGTGTCGTTTCGGGCAGAAAAGGTGCGGGTCAATTCGGTTTGCGCATCATCCCATTGTCGAAATTCGTAAAGTGAATCCACAAGAATGGCATAATTGGGGACCTCCAGGGTTCGATTCAGATTTTTGACACTTCGAAGAAGAAAATTGGTCCTCTCTTCTGAGCCGTCGATGCTGATCTCAACTCCTTCAGGAGCCGAATTGAAAACCATTGTCACTTTTTCCGGCTGGACATCTACTGAACTTTCTGAAACTAAACCGCTGCTGTCAATGGCAGAACAATAAATTCGGTAGAAAACATTGGTATCCACCTCTCCGTAAGTTTCAACATAATAAACTCCCGAACTGGTGCCAGAGATGGGAGAGAGGGCGGGGTGGGTGTGGAGGTCGTGGTGAAAATCGATTTTCCAGGTGATGTTGGCATCCGGGACTGTCTGTTGGTCAGGATCGGTCACTGTAGCCGAAAAGTAGATAGAGTCGCCACCTGCATAAGTTGCCGGGATATTTTGAAACTGAACAGATGGTCGTGAGCCATTTACAACTGTTAGGACTGCGGTGTCAGAGAAGGTGGATCCATGTGGATTACTCACCAATGCGTAGATCTCCGTCTGGTCCTCTGATAATTGGACGTCGCTCAACATATAGGAATTGAGATTAGAGGATTGAGACAGCAGCCCATTGACATACCAGTCAAAGGAAAGTGTATCTCCTGTGGCGTCAACTGAGAAGGTTACATCTTCCCCAACAGCAGCCGATTGATCTTCTACTTGGATCGAGATCAGCGGGGGAGAGGATATGCCCGGAAAAGAGATCCGGGATAATTTCCCATCAGTAATGTTGATCAAATAAAGATAACCGTCATAGCTAGACTCAATATTATTATAGCCATCATCCAATCCGTTGGCAAACGCTGTAACGGAGAAGTTGTCAGGGTCCATGTACATCACTTTGCCTTCGCAATAATCCATGAAAAAATATTTCCCATAATACTCGGTCGGGAAAAGATTGATATCGGGTTCGTAAAAGGTAGCGCCTACGACTGCACATCCAAATGAATGGTCATATGCATGAATAGGATCTATGTAATTGCTATCAGGCGGCGTGCTGGGTCCGAGGGGCCCTTCGACAAAATACCACCCATAATTCTTTCCCATGATCAATTCATTGATCTCTTCAAAGTCGTTGTTACCTACATCATTGAAAAAGATCCTTCCGGACAGTTTTGAAGCGGCCATGGTATAAGGATTTCTTACACCATAGGCAGCGATAGCGCGGTACACTCCGGTCTGGGTCGCATAAAACGGATTATCGGGGGGAATGGAGCCATCGGTATTGATGCGCAGGATCTTACCGAGGGTATTATTCATGTTCTGGGAGAAGGTGAATCCCGTTCCATCGCCTGTACCGATGATCAGCTTTCCATCGCTATCAAAAGCCATTCCCGCACCGTTGTGCCAGGAAGCCCACATGTTGTCAAACCGAATAAGTTCGATTTCGCTCCCAGGTACAGCAGTATTTCCCATTGCAGTAACCCTGGAGACTTTGTTTTTATTTTCAAAGGGGAGGGTATAGTAAAGGTAAATATACCCATTGATATCGAAGTTGGGGTCGAGTATGATCCCATCTAAGCCACGTTCATTGGGAACCTGGGTGGTAACGGAATAGAAAGGCTGAGGAAGCAGAATACCATTCTCAACAATTCTGATATTTCCGTTTTTTTCACTGATAAAGATCCGGCCGTCAGGCGCAATTTTGAGGTCAGTTGGCTTGTCCAGGCCGACGATAAAATCCTCTTCCAGGGCAAATCCAGATGGCAGAGTGTGGTCGTGGGCCTTTAAGCAGGCAGTGACCAAAAGGAGTTGAAGTGAGATTAGAAGGAACTTCATGCACAAATGTGAATAACTAAAACTAAGTTGAACCCAGGTCATGAAGCAAAAATAACAAAGATTCTGACAGAGTGGGTTTACCTAAAAGACGCATTTGTCATTCCTGAGACTTCTCATTAGATCATAAGGCGCTGTTCTTGATCAATCGTACATAGAACCGGATTGATCTTTTGAATTCGGAAACGGCCAGACGCTCATTTAACCCGTGGATTGATTGGATATTAGCAGGGGTGATCTTGATCGGGGAGAACCTGAGGATGTTTTGGGTCAGGTCACTAAAATGCCGGGAATCTGTTGCCCCAACCATCAAATAAGGTGAAACAAGTGCTTCAGGGTACACTTCCGAAATGGTTTTATGCAGGGTTTGAAATCCCCAGCCACCAAGATCGGTTATTTTTGATGGCTCTGATTGGAAGGGGGAGGCCTCGATCTCGATCCTTTTATCGTTGATGATCTGCTTGACCCTGGCCGTAACTCCCTTGATTGTTTCACCCGGAAGGAGCCTCAAGTTGACGGTAGCATTTACAAATTGGGGAATCATATTTTCTTTGATGCCACCGTGAATGATGGTGGGAGCGACGGTGGTCCTGACCAGTGCATTTCCCGATGGTTTTTCTTCGTAAACCCCAATGATGAGCGAGCTGAATATAGAACTGTTGGCGAAGATCATCTTTTTGAAAAAGGGTAACTCAGGACCGAGGTATTCGATGAAACCTTCAATGGGAGGTGATATACTGGCTGGGAATGGATTCTCTTTTAAAGTTGATATGGCCTTTGCCATCACATCAATAGCCGTTTCCCGGTTGGGGATTGAGGAATGGCCGCCTTCCAGCTTGATGGTCATTTTCAGTGAGAGGAAACCCTTTTCTGCAATCCCGATCAGGCCTACATATGGCTCAATATCCGGAATGATGTCTTTCGTGATATATCCACCTTCATCCAGAATATATTCAAGCTCGATCTTTTCAGCTTTCAGCCATTCGGCAATTGCCTTTGCACCCTTGAATCCACTTATCTCTTCGTCGTGAACGATGGCTGTGTATATGCTGCGCTTTGGCTTGAAGCCTTCTCGTAGCAACAATTCCAGTGCTTCCATCACTCCGATCACGGCATTTTTGTCATCAATCGCGCCCCTGCCCCAGATTGTGTCTCTGGTGAGATCACCTCCGAAAGGGGAATGCTTCCAGTCCGGAAGGTTTTCAGGAAAAACGGGAACTACATCGAAATGAGCGAGAAAAACTATGGGTTTTAAACTTTGATCTGAACCTTGCCAGCGATAAAGGGTACTGAAATCATTGAAAACCTTCTTTTCTAACAGGGAATCAACCAGTGGGTAAGTCGCGTTTAGAAATTGTGTAAACCCCAGGAATTGGCTCGAGTCAAAGTCTTTAGGGTCTTCGGGAGAAACAGTCTGGAATCGAAGGGATTGTGAGAGATGATCAACTGCTGCCGGGTTAATTTCAAGGGTAGGTACGGGGACCGATGAGATTTGTTTGGATTTAAATCTGAAAGTATTGACCAAAAGAAAACCAATGAATAGCAGAAGAGCGAACAATATAAACAGAAAGGTCTTTTTGATGAAAGACCACTTGAATACTTTCATGGCTATCAAGTTATAAATTCTTGAACTATTCCAGAAATCAGCACTGATGAGGGTGTTCTAATCCGGCATATACACGCCCCCACTAGATCGTTTTGGATTGATCGAATGGAATATCTAATTAAGGAAATTGGCGGTTATCGGGTATATATCCCTTCAGAACTCCCACTGCCAACTTCAGAGCCATTCGAGGTTGGGGTTTGAAGGTCGGCACGCATAATCTCATCAAGATTATCCAAAGTGGAATGCAGGTCGGAGGTCTCCTCTAAAAGGTTATATATGGTAGTGAGGTCTTCGGTATTGTTGGAAGTAAGTGGTTGCTCTGCGAAGAGACGTACCATTTCCTCAATGGTCCCCAACTGCTGGCCCATTATCTTATAATCATTCTGGGAACTGCTGAAGTTACGAATTCGCTTTTCCAGCAACTGGATTCGCTTTTCTTTGATCTTTCTAAGCTTAGGATTGTCATCCTTCATACTTTCATTGATCTCAGAGATTTGCTGAACAAGACGCTCAGGATCGTTGGCTTTTAGGGTTTTAGGGTAGTTTTCATAGGTCAGGAGCAGCTTGATAAAATTCATCTGCAAACTGTCCATTTTACCAAGGTACTCTTTTACCAGATCTGGAAAAGCCTGGTTGAGTTTAACATAGTTCTTCTTGGCTTCGTTGATGTTTTCACGGAGGATTTCAAAGCGACGCTGACCGCTGGCGGTGAGTCTGTTGTAGGATTCTGCAAGTGATTTTATATAAGCGTAAGCAGCAAGTTCTTTGCCATATTTCCCATTGATGGCCCGGCGAAAACGGCGGCTCTTGGTTATTAAAGTGAGGGTCACCAATTCAATTCCACCAAATATGAAGAGGAACCCAGTGGGGTCCATTCCTAAGAAATAGTTTGCAGTGAATGCCGCTGCCCCGGTGGCCAGAGCCAGAATGCTGAAGGAAACCAAGTGGAGGGGCCACATAAAGGCTTCCCTGGTATAATTGATGAATTTAAGTATTCTTCTGCCCAAGACAATTCGATTTAGTCAACTCTAAATATACGGTAATTATGAGTCTTTGGTTGGAAAAATGATATGTCAGACCCTACCGCACATGGTCTTATATGAGCAGAAGCGGCACCTCTCAATTTCGGCAGTCTGAGAAAAGGGAATATCAGGGTCAAAAATATCATCTATCAGAGACACTATTTCAGATTCGTAGTCCAATAAAGATTCTAAGTCTAGGGTCGTAGACTTCAAAGGCCCTGTTTCCAGAAAATGAGCTCCTTTACTCAAATTACGCAAATAATATATACCCGGACTGACTTCTTCAACTGCCGGGAAATTTCTCAGATAGAGGTATGCATAAGTGCTGAGCTGAAAAGCCTCTCTTTTGTTGGCCCCTTCTCTGATCTGCTCAAAATCTTTCAGGTATAGTCGATTTACCATTCCTGTCTTGTAGTCAATAATTCTGGTTTCGCCTTGGAGTTCATCTACCCGGTCAATGAACCCTCTTAGTTTGACACCTTCAGGAACTCTCGGGGTGGGAAGCAGCGTTTCCAATTCCAGCTCAAGTCCCTTGACGAAAAAAGGAGCTTGGTTTTCATCAATATCCAGCAATTTAGAGACTAGATTTCGGATAACCCCCAAGAGCAACCGATTCCGTCCGAAATTCGAGTTTTCAGTCCGGGTAATCTGGAAAAATTGGTTTTTGATGGCGCTGTCAAGTTGTTTGCGAAATCCTTGGATCTCTTCGGGATTGATCTCTTTTCCTTGGAAGGGAAGGTACAATTCTTCTAAAACACCATGTAAGATAGAGCCAAAGGTGTTTTCCTCCATACTTTCTTCCAATTCTTGCTGTTCCCGTAACCTTAACACATAGCGGTAATAGAATTGAAGGGGGCAATTAAAGTAAGTAGAGAGGGCAGAAGGAGAAAGCCCTTTGTCGGCGATATAAGCTTTGAGTGTAGCAAGAACGTCAGGTGCTTTGTTGACTACAATGGGAAGTATGGGTTCTGGCGATAGTGGAAATGTGATAGTTTCACGTTCAATTTCCAACTCAGGATTTTTTTCGGATATTTCATTCTCTAGTTGAGCAATAAAGCGTGACTTCTCACCACTGCCAAATGTATCTTGTTGGGTGTTGTACACGAGGACAACTTCCCTAGAGCGCTGAAGAAGGCGATAAAAATGGTAGGCGTAAACAGCATCTTTCTCTTCGTGAGTTGGAAGACCAAATCCTTTTCTCAATGTATAAGGTATCAATGAAACTGTACGCGCTCTGGAAGGTATTATATTTTCATTAACCGACAAGATCATCAGCCGGTCGAAGTCTAAAGCTCTCGTTTCCAGCATCCCCATCACCTGCAGACCTTCAAGAGGTTCTCCGGAAAAAGGAATGGATCCGTTTTGGATGACTTCTCTGTATAGCCTTCTGAATACCTTCAACTCAAAGTCGGCAAAGTAAGCATCTAATTTGTCATTTAGCTTTTGGGTAAGTGTAAAGAAGTGGAACAAGTACTCAGATTCAAGGGTAGGTGTAATGCCTGTACCCCGACCATCTTCCATGGCTACTCTTAGTCGCTGGTACAGCTCGAGAAAATATGCGATGACTTGATCAATCTGTTCCCAGGGTTGAAAGAGAAAGCTCAATAAGTGTTCCTGGTCTTCATCTTTGAATTGGTCAAAGAACTTTGGAGGAATGTAGATAAGATTATCATGCTCGATTTCAACCAAGAGGTCCCGGGAGGTTCCGCCTAAGATGGAGGCAACATAGGGGTGTCGAAGGATATTTATCACATCCCGGCAATAATAGACATTGTCTTTTCTACCTGGATGGAGGCGTTCTGCGTTTTCATGAAGTTGGATGATGGTATCTATCAAGCTGTAAAGAGGGGTGTTGCGGAGTGGATACCCCATAGTGACATTTATCCGATTGTAACCTTCAGGAAGGCTATGTAAAAGGGGAAAAAGTAAATTCTCATCTCCAAGCACCAGAGCTGTTTTTTCTTCAGGTTTAGGGTCATCGAGCCAGCTTTTGAGTTTCAATCCTGCTACTTTCGCTTGCCCAACTCTTTGTGGAACACCAGTCAAAGTGATCTTGCGCTTACCCTGGGACAGGTGGTTTCCAATCCAGGACCAGTCCTTTAACTTCCACTTATCTCTAAGTACACGAAAGAAGTGGCCAGCCTCTTGAAACTTATTTTCGACATAATATGCATCCAAGTCCCAATAGCATTCTGCCATACCATGGTCCATCAAAGCTTTGATCATTCCTTCCTCAGCTGGTGTCAAAGCATTTAATCCTGCAAAAATGATCGTTTTCCAGGGAATTGTTGGAGGAGCAGCTTCAAACTGATCTGCCAATTGGCGCGTGGCCATTCCAAGAGAGGCTTTACCTTGGGCTTCCAATTTTTTACGCAATCCTTCGTAAAGTATTCCCATCAGCTCCCAGAACTGAAGATATTTAGCTTGAAATTCTGACAATTCGCCTGATTCCTCCAACCAGCTGTCAATTGTTGCATCCATCGACTTGAGTTCAAACAAGTTGCGAAAGATATTTTTAGCCTTTACCCTGTAAAGATCTATCTCATCAAAATCAGAGATAAGGGTGTTGCCCCAAGAATAGTACCTGTCGAATGGTTCGCCTGGGAAATATTCCCGGTAAAGAGGGTATAATTCGAACGTCAGTGAGACATCGTCTAGAATGGTCCGGGAACATATTTCCCGAACAAAATCTTCAATCGCGAAGACTTCGGGGGACCAACCTGGGGAAGAGAATGATCGTTGTAAGGTATCTTTAAAAAAAACACATGCCCGACGAGAAGGAAAAACCACGCACAGTTCCCCCAGTTCTGCACCGTATTTGTCTTCCAAATCCTGTACCAATTGCTCGATGAAAGAGATCATAGCGCTCAAGTTATGGATTTTTCAAATGCCCATTTAGGACAGTTATTCCCAGTCAAATTTTAGTATCTTTCCGCTTCACTCGCATGATATATTAGAAGATGGCATCAAAGATCGAATCGACTGGTTTGGACTTCCAAGACACCAGGTTGGCTTTCGGGTACAAGAGCGATAGAGAACTAAAACGTACTTTTCGTTTATTTAAATTGATGAACTCCCCGTTTCTGACAAGGGTGGGGCCTCCCTTGATTACTTTTGCCCTTAAGATAGGACTTCCTCTTAGAGGGTTGATCAGGAAGACCATCTTCGATATATTTTGTGGAGGAGTTTCCTTAAGAGATACAACTAAGCGATCTGATGAACTTTACCGCAATAAGGTTCGAACCATTCTTGATTATTCGGTAGAAGGGTCCAAAACGGATAGAGGATTTAATGCCACAAGGGATGAGATCATTGCAACTTTAGAGCATGGCGCTCATAATGAGGCAATTGCTTTCTCAGCTATGAAGATGACAGGTATTGCTAACTTTGACTATTTAACTGCAAATGATGCTAATCTTGAATTAAATGAGGTAGAACAGGCATCACTGATCAGATCCAAAGAGCGTTTTGAGGCGATTTGTAAAAGGGCCTTTGACCTTGGTCAACCTGTTTTTGTTGATGCTGAAGAGAGTTGGATCCAGCGAGGGATTGACCGATGGACAGAGGAAATGATGGAAAGGTACAACAGCGATCAACCCCTGGTCTATCACACCATACAACTCTACCGCCATGACCGCCTTGAGTACCTTGAAGGGTTAATCCAACGCGCCAATGAGCGAGGGTATATTCTTGGTGTAAAACTGGTCAGAGGTGCCTACCTTGAAAAAGAAAATGAAAGGGCCAGAGAAATGGGCTATTCCACCCCCATCCAGCCCTCTAAGGCAGCAACCGACAGAGATTACAATTCGGCCATCAGATTATGCGTAGACAACATCGAGCGCGTAGCCATTTGTGCAGGGACCCATAATGAGGAGAGTTGTTTGTTGATAACCAAGCTAATGCAGGAATGTAATATTCCCTCAAATCATCCCCATATTCTTTTTTCACAACTCCTGGGAATGTCGGACAACATTTCTTTCAACTTGGCTCATCACGGTTACAATGTTGCTAAATACCTACCCTATGGACCTGTAGAGGCGGTACTTCCTTATCTCTTTCGAAGAGCAAATGAAAATAAAGCCATCGCAGGGCAAAGCGGTCGAGAAGTCCGGCTATTGAAGAAGGAAGTTCTGAGAAGAGGAATATAGGTCATTCGGCCATTTTACAATATTTTAGTGCAGGCCAACTATTCTTGCTAAGGTTTTTTAAATTCCATGTGCAGGTGGGTCTCAAATATCCCTTTGTCATTAACCAGTTGAAGCCCGATAAATGGAAAAGAGGTGATATATTCTTTATTTTTTTGGATGGTACGGCCTGTTTCCCCGTCTAACATGGAGGGAAGGAAAGGGTATAGCTCCTTAGAATTGATATAGATAAAGAAATTGGACTCGTCATCGAACTCTTTGGTCACTCTGTGGTAGTCTTTGTCTCCATATAGCGCCTCGTCGCGTATATCGGAATCAATCACCCGGTGAATGGCACTCGTATCGTTGCTAAAAACGACAAACTCATCCAAGATAACATATTTGGGCTTGTCAAATTGCTTGAAGAGTTTGCCTAAAAAGAGGCGGAAAAAGCCTCCCATCGCTAGGTATTTAATTTCTTTGCCACGGTATTCATAATCCTTGAACTTTACAGGGGTCCGCCAACGAATTTTCTTTGCAATCTCTTCCAGATCATGTACGGCATTGCCATAGTCGGGCGTATTGATCAGGGCAAGGTAAGCCTGTTTACTACCTGATTCATTGACAGGCAACGTGGCTAAAGCGATTTCCTGACCCAGCCAATCCCAGTAATCTTTGTCCTTTCCTCTTTGCTCGGCTCGGTTCCGCTTCTTCTCATTCTTGTTCACGCTTAACAGGTTTCCAATTTTATCCTTGGTCTTCTCGAACTCAAGATATCCTTCGTTTTCCCCCATGAGGTTAGCAATTGATCCATAGAAATGATCAAAATCATCATAGTCAATGGTCAATAGGAAAGAAGTATTGGTGGGGAGGATTTTAGAGGCCCTGATCTCACTGGTTTTCTGATCCAGTAAGACCGTAGCCAAGGAAATTTCAGATGTATCGGGGGCTATGTAACCTTTTAATTCGACGAATTCGTCCTCCGTCTTGATATCGAAAGAAACATAGGAAAGCGTTTTGGATAATTCCAGAACTGTACCTGTAATCTCGTCCGTAAAGAGTGTCATGTATTCGTCCAATTGATCGAAGTTTAGGTGAAATTTCCCTACGCTGGAACGATTACCTTCGTCGTAAGCCCCGTCTCTTACCCTTTGGAACTGTTTATCCTTTGGATAGAAAGGCTTTTTCCCCGATTCAATGACATTGAGGAGTAACTTTTTGGAATAGGAAGCAATTAGAATGTTTTCCGCAAAGGCAAGGTAGATATTATCCGTACCATCGTTGATCGAATATCCTGCCTGGCCTCCCCCGAAGTCCTCATTCTTGATAGGATATCCAGCTGCGCCCAGAATGGGTTTGAAGATATCCATGAAGAAGGTCACCTTGGCACCTTCCTCCAAGTTCATAAGGTAGATGAAATCATAGTCTTCTACCTTAGTCATCTGGGCAACGATCAATAGTTTCTTCCCCGCGATCAGGTTAAAAAGCTTTTTGTTTTCCTGAATCAAAGTATCAAGGTAGTTGGCATCTTCTTCAATATCTGCGAACAGTTCATTTTTCTTTAAATGATTCCAGATATCTGTCCCACTCAAGTCCTCCCAGTTTTCAATCGGATCATCTGCTTCAATAACGTACACAGCTTCTTGGGGAACAAATTCCCACGGATCTCTTTCCCCGACAGGGGAAAACCAGACAAAGGCAAAAAATGCGGTTGCTGCCAGTAGCAACCCGAGAAATATATACCGAAGAGCTTTCCTTACTGGCCCTTTCTTCTTGGCTTCCTTTTTTAATGCCATGGTTGGAGCTAATTAGAGGATAGATGAATTATCTTGTTTCTTTTTTTAGAAGTTTATTACCTGTTCTTAGGTTGAATATGGGGCTTTTCATCAACCCCCAGCGGTTCAGACGGTAGGTAATAGATACTCTGAGCACACCAATGCCATACTTGACGCTTCTTCCAAAATTAATAGATGACGCTTCCTCAAAATACCTAGTTGGGCAAGTCACCTCACCGATGGTAAACCCAGCATATGCAATCTGCCCCAACATTTCATTGTCAAAGACAAAGTCATCAGAATTTTCCCCTAGGGGAAGAGATTGAAGGATTTCCTTGCTAAATGCTCGGTATCCGGTATGGTACTCCGCCAGCTTCTGTCCCATACAGAAATTCTGGAAAGCAGTCAGGAGTCTATTGGCAATATATTTGTAGACAGGCATTCCTCCACGCAAAGCCCCTTTACCCAGGATCCGTGACCCTAGCATCACTGGAAATAAGCCATTGGCAATTGGGAAGACCATTGCCTCAAGCAATCGGGGTGTATATTGATAGTCGGGATGGAGCATCACCACCACATCGGCACCAGCCATGAGTGCCTCCCTGTAACAGGTTTTCTGATTACCTCCATATCCCTTATTGATATCGTGTACAATTACCCGATTGATACCCAATTCCCGTGCCTTTTCCGCGGTATTGTCCTTGCTCTTGTCATCTACAAGGATCACTTCATCCACAATCTCTAAGGGGATCTCATTGTATGTCTGTTGAAGGGTCTTTTCAGCGTTATATGCAGGCATGACCACAACTACTTTTTTCCCTTTTATCACTGCAAAGCTGTTTTAATCCGCATCAAAGATAGGGACTACTTTGACCTAATGCGAATTGAATTGTATCCGTTGAGAGGGGAACTTGGAAATGTGGTACCGGGATATTTGCGATTTGAGCCGGGATTCCCGATGTTTAAGAATCCGGGTGCAAGATCTCAAGGAGCAATATTGCTTTCAGGGGAATTCTTAAACTGCAGTAGCTTCAATCCCCGATTCCTTACAATACTGGATCAGTTCCTCTGGATACCCATGCCAAAACCAAACTTGGCGAGGTTTTATGTGGTCCAAGTAGGTACGAATTTCATCTCCGGAGCTATGGTCGGAAATGTCAAGCTGGCCCTGTAAATAGAAAAATTTATTCACCTTATTCCAGCCGCTTGCGAATACCTTGTAGTATTTAATATCTCTGCTGAATCCACTCAGCGAACGAGGTGGGATCAAATAAGCAAATTGACCGGACTTGGCTAGTTTCCGTTGGTATGCCTGGTAGCTGCCCAGTGGAGTCCCATAAGACTCATATATTTTGTGGTACGGGAGGATGGTCCGTTCCACAAAAACCGGAAGGTCCGGAGCAAGTCTATGCAGCATCTCACTTACCCTTTGGGCCTTGCCCATAGGATACGCCACCATCAGCAGCGGAAGACTTGTTGCTGCCAGTACCTTCTGCAAACTTTTATCGGGGTCTAGGTGCTGGCTTTTCAAGCCAAAGGTGCATTCACAGATTAAGAGATCAATAGGGACATCGGGATAGCTAAGGGGGAGACAACTTGGATTGGACTTGAGGGCAAAGTCCCCCGAATATAGAATTCGTTGTTTTAGTATCGTATGGTACATCAAAATCTGAGAACTTCCTAACATGTGTCCGGCTGGGATCAAAGTAATTTCAATTGCTCCCAAGTGGAATGGCTGGTAATATTCATGAGCGGACTTGACCTTTCCAGCACTATTTTTGTACCGGGCTGTGGCAAGATCGATGGTCGCTGGGTGAGCGAAGACTTTCCCCATGAACTTCGGGTAATGATCCGCATGCGCATGTGAGATTACAGCGCAGCGCGTACTACGCCTTGGGTCAATGTAGAACCCTCCGTCTTCACAGTAAAACCCAATTTCAGTTGTGCGAATCCAATTAATCCGGGACGAATTCATACTAACTGAAAAAGGAGATGGCATTTTGAACCTGAGGGATTAAATGGTGGCTATTGTCGTTGTAGATAGTAAGATCTGAATGGAATAGTTTAAATGACTCAGGAAACTGCTTGTCCATTCTTGCCAACACTTCCTGGGGAATCACTCCATCTCGTTTCAAGACGCGGTGAAGGCGAACTTGCTTAGGGGCGTATACCTCTATAACTCCATCCAGTTGAACATCTGATCCAGATTCATACAGAATGGCTGTCTCTTTCAAAATAAAGGGTTTGCAATAACTGCCGGATTTTAACACTTTAAACCATTTGACAAAATCACGAAAGGTGGCAGGATGAACGATTTTGTTCAGTAGCTCGAGTTTAGACTTATCCTGAAATACGATTTTCGCCAATTGTCTGCGGTCAATTTCCCCTTTGACGGTATATATATTCTTTCCAAATGCTCGAATCACCTGGTCCTTCAACTCTTTATCTTCAGCATACAATGTCTTGGCCCGCAGATCAGCATAATAGACCTGAAAGCCAAAAGATCCAAAGATCCGGGAAACTGTGGTCTTGCCACTTCCTATTCCACCAGTAAGGCCAATTTTTTTAATCATCTATTCTCAATGATTATGTAATTTACTAGAACAGGTTCGAAGTGCTGGATCTCAGCGAAGGTAGGTACTTTCAAAATACGAGGAATGACTTTTATACTGCGCTCATCAATGTCATTGAAATCTACAACTGCTTGAATTCCAGAATTTTCAATTTCTTCATAGTGGGTCAACAATACCAGAAGGTTAAGTCTAACAAAGTGAGGATCAAATCGAACAGACAGGTTTGGAGGGACGTTGATCGCGTGAATTGGAACTTCGATACTGGTTTCAGTGTACAATTGAGGATCAACCGTTACCTGCACCATCTGGGGCTTCACTTTCAATGGTGGTCGTACCTCTAAGCTTACCCGAAAGGTGGATTTAGATTTAAAACGTGGTGTCTTGTACCGAACAGTCTTCCAGCTATTGATCTTAGCTAATTCTTTTTTAGGACCGACTACCATTACACTATCTGTAAAATCAGCCCTCAGGTTTCCTGAATGGCGGTAACCAAGTGGGAAATCCAATTCCATATCAAGGACAAGGGGAACAAACTTAAAGTCTTTCGGGACATAGCGGAGGTGGATACTGTCTGGTATCATTCCTAGAGGTTGTAGATCATATTTGATGCCTTTTGAAAGTTCATCAAGATGATCACTGGCAACAAAGTATTCCTGACCAGAATGAGCAAGAAAATCAATCGAGATAGTATCCTTCTTAGTTTCCCATTTTTCGGAGAGGAGGTCAATACCCTTTCCTCTGGCTTTCACTCTAATATGGGGGGGGATATCACTGATCAATTGATAATTGGTCGGTATATTTTTAATCTTGAGGGGAACCTCAAAGGTTGATTCAAAGGTTTGTGTATTTATGGTCACCAAACACCAGAGGGTCACAGCAAGCATGAAGCAGATGCTCACTGCCACCCACTGATATTTTTTCGTTTTCTGGGCTGACCGAAGTGTAGCTTGAAGTTGTTCGAAGAATTGACGAACCACTTCAGGCTACTTTTGACTCTTGACCTCAGGATCCTGGGGCAGAGGCTTGACGGCTGATTTTTCAACTTTTACCTTTACACCATTGTCAATCTCCACCATCAGAAAGCTTTCATCGGGATTAGAGGAAAGAATTCGGCCATGGACTCCACCAATAGTCATAATTTTGTCTCCTTTGCCAAGGTTCTCCCTAAAAACCCGTTCTTGCTTTTGTTTTTTCTGCTGAGGTCGGATCATGAAAAAGTAAAAAACGACGATGATTGCACCAAACAGTAGCAGTGTACTGAAGCCGCCACCTCCTTCTGATTCACCAGTTTCTGGGAGGGCTTGAAGAAATAATGTGCTCAAAAATAAATCCATCATGGTTTTCGGTCCGTAAGGGTTACTTCACAACTTCACCAGTGAAGGATAATATTTTATTTCGGGGCTCTGTGTTGGTGGTAACGGTCACTGTTTTACGAGCTACACCGGCGCGGCCTTGAGAGTTGAATTCAACCTCAATCATTCCTTCTCCACCTGGTGCAACCTCTTCCTTGGTCCAATCGGGAGTGGTACAACCACAAGAAGCTTTCACATTTTCCACTTTAAGAGGATTGGACCCCGTATTCTTAAATCTGAAAGTGTGTTTCACCTTTTCACCCTCTTTGATTTCTCCAAAGTTGTGAGATTCTTCATAAAATTCTATAGTTGTCAAGGGGAGGTTAGATGCAGGCTGAGCATTGGTCGATGATGTTCCATTATCCGGAGGGGTTGTCGTCGTAGATGTAACTTTTGCATCTTCTTCCCCAGTAATGGTTGTGGTTCCGTTTTCGCTATTGTCACCACTTTCGGATCCTGTTTTCTTTTCACATGCTGCCAAGCTGGCAAACATCAGGGCAGCGAAAGCTAAAATACTAATTTTTTTCATAATTATTAAGCGTGATTAGTTCCAAAATTTTACACAATTTACTCAAAAATAGCATACTCCAACAACATAAAAAATGAGTGCACCACAGGGTTGATTATTCCTCTGAATCTTGTGTTTCGTTCCCCACGGAGAATTCCTTCTGTGATTCAATCTTAGGTTGTTTCGCGGTAATATTCTTAGGTTGTTCTGAGGTAATGTCATCTGAACCTGCAGCAGTTACGTTAGTAGGCATCCTGAATGATTTCTCAGAATTTTCAAAATTAAGGTCAGCCTTTTGATCTTTTTCGTTACCAGTCTGATTATGACGATCAGACTTCAGTATTAATCGCAATTTGGGCTTTCTCCGCTCTCCAAAATCCAGAGGTGTCTTATCTCGGTCAAAGCGGCCCGGCTGCCTACCTTGGAAGGATTGCGGCCGATCATGAGGATTTCTTGAAATCCTGGGGCGAACAGGACCACTTCGTTTAAAAGCTTGTTGGTCAGGATGAGGCTTCTTCGGATCTTTTTGCTCATCAAATGGCCTCGGAAAGTTAGCATCAACGGATACTTTTTTTTCACTCGGCGTATCATGGAGTTCATTCTGTCCACGAGGGCTACTCATTGGGATACCCTTTCTAGGGACACTTTCTTCGATTAATCCTCGCCCTCTTTTTTCAATATTTCCACTGCTCTTCAACTCAACATAAAGGCTATCAAGAATTCCATTGATAAATTTGCTGCTTTTGGGCGTACTGAACTTCTTGGCAATTTCAAGGTATTCGTTTATTGTGACCTTGATAGGAATTTCAGGAAAACTGAGCATTTCACAAATTCCCATTTGCATCAATATTCGATCTAGTAAAGCGATCCGTTCCAATTCCCAATTTTCTGCCTTGGCCTGAATCATTCGATCCAGTTCATCCTGACGATCAATGGTATTATAGAAGAGGCCAGTCAACAGGCGAAGATCTCCCTTGTCTCCATTACTCTGTTCTTGGGATCTTATCTTCTCTGCATATTCTTCAAGATTGTACTCAAAGGTCTTAGCAGGTTGGTAATCAGTACAGTACCATGCATATATAGCCTGCATTGCCTTTATCCTTATTTGTCTTCTGGAGATCATTAGGGTTACAAATAGACTAGTGTTTAAGAACGAAAATCGAAACCACAGGTAACGAATTTAAAGAATGACGAAGACAAAAATCAAATTAATCAAATGTAATGTCGAAGTCTTGCCATTTGATCTATTCGCTGTTGAGCTAGTTCAATGGAGGCCTTTGAAGTTGTCATATTGTGTTGATCTGCATAATCAAAGCAGGTAAGGCAGGTATCATATATTTTTTCGGCTCTGCTCAATGCACGCTTACGGTCGTAACCTTCCAATTCAGTATACACGTTGATCAAGCCACCAGCATTGATCAGGAAGTCCGGTGCCCAGATGATGCCTCTGTCTTTTAAACGTTGGCCGTCATGCTCCTCATCTTTCAGTTGGTTATTTGCACCGCCTGCAATGATAGGGACATTCAGTTGAGGAATGGTATACTCGTTAAGTATCGATCCCAATGCACAGGGAGCGAACACATCAGCTTCATAGCTGTAGACTTCTTCGGAACCAATTACGATAGCACTGAATTCATCAACAACCCGTCTCAGTTGCTCTTCATAAATATCATAGACGAATAATTTTACGCCGTCTTTGTAAAGCAATTCACAAAGGTAATAGCCTACATTACCTATACCCTGCACCACAACTTTCTTTCCTTCCAAATTGTCAGAACCGGTGAGTCTCTGCATGGATGCCTTGATACCCAAGTAAGTTCCGTAAGCAGTTACCGGAGAAGGGTCTCCGCTACCTCCCAAATTTTCCGGAATACCTGTAACGTAGTCAGTTTCCATTTTGACGTATTCCATATCTTTGGTCGTGGTACCAACATCCTCCGCGGTGTAGTACTTTCCTCCGAGGTTTTCAACGAACATACCGAACCGTCGCATAAAAGCTTCGGTTTTGAGCTTGCCACGGGAATCTCCAATAATAACAGACTTGCCTCCACCCAGGTTGATGCCGGAAATTGCTGCTTTGAAAGTCATTCCGCGGGACAGTCTCAGTACATCTTTCAAAGCGTCCATATCGGAAGCATAAGTCCACATACGACTTCCACCTAAGGCTGGACCAAGAGTGGTGTTATGAATCCCGATAACGGCTTTCAGGCCAAGTTCATTATCACTGCATACTAAGATTTGCTCGTGACCCATATCAGTTATAAGACCAAAAATTCCCTGGTCCTTCACTCCAGTTTCATTGAGGTTTTTTACTTCCAGCATTTACTTTCTCGTTGAATGTACAACTACCTAACTTTTAAATAAGGCCGTAAATTTAGATAATGTTTTCCTCAAATCCGCAATTAAGTTGGGCACGGTTAGGTTCTGATAACCCTGACAAACTCATTTCGCATCTGTTCCACTTAAAACTACTGGCATTCAAATATGATTACTTCTTACTACAGCAAGGTTGGAAATTGCATCCCTAAAAAATTGTGTAATATTGCGACGAGCTGACAGGAAGCGGAAAATACACTTATGGGCAAGAAAAATCTGATGATCGTAGAGTCACCCGCCAAGGCGAAAACGATTGAAAAGTACCTCGGTAAGGACTTTGTAGTAAAAGCAAGTTTTGGCCATGTGCGTGATCTTCCCAAGGCGGATGATGCAATAGATGTGGACCACGACTTTACTCCCAAGTATGAAGTTCTTGCGGACAAAAAAGATGTGATCAAAGAATTAAAAAAATTAGCCAAGGAAGCCGAGATTGTCTGGTTAGCGACGGATGAGGACCGTGAAGGGGAAGCAATATCCTGGCACTTGGCTGAAGTTTTAGGACTGGATGCCGCAACTGCCAGAAGAGTGGTTTTCAATGAGATAACCAAAACAGCAGTTACCAATGCGATTGGCAAACCAAGGCTGATCAATATTGATTTGGTCAATGCGCAGCAAGCTCGTCGGGTACTGGATCGTTTGGTAGGTTTTAAACTTAGTCCACTCCTGTGGTCTAAAATTAAAACTGGTTTGTCAGCTGGCCGTGTCCAATCTGTTGCGGTCCGGGTCATCGTCGAGCGCGAACGCGAGATAATGACCTTTGTTGGTAGCTCTTCTTTCCGCGTGAGAGCTAAGTTTGATTTAGAAAATAGTGCTGTGCTGGAGGCTGTCTTGAAGAAACGTTTTTCGGAAGAGACAGACTTGCAAAGCTTTCTGGAATCTTGTGTTGGTGCAGAATATGTCATCGATAAACTGGAAACCAAGCCCGGAAAGAAAAGTCCTGCACCTCCTTTTACTACTTCGACCCTGCAGCAGGAAGCTAGCCGTAAGTTGAGTTTTTCAGTTGCTCAGACCATGCGGGTGGCCCAAGCATTGTATGAGGCTGGTTTTATCACCTACATGCGTACAGATAGTAATAATTTATCCGAGTTTGCCATCAATCAGGCGGGGGAGGTAATTACCAGTTTGTTTGGAGCTGAATATTATCGGCCTCGTAAATACAAAAGCAAAAATTCCAACGCCCAAGAAGCTCACGAAGCTATTCGGCCAACCGATATGAGCCAGGCTGATCTCGGAAATGATTCTGCGGAAAAACGCCTCTATGATTTGATCCTCAAGCGTACATTGGCGAGCCAAATGGCTGATGCCATCACTGAAAAGACAACCGCCACTATAGGAATTTCTTCTAACCAAGAATCATTCGTTGCATCTGGCGAGGTCCTTAAGTTTGAAGGTTTCCTAAAAATCTATATCGAGGGAAAGGATGATGAAGATAATGATGATGATGATCGCCCTGCTGCGGGTGTTCTTCCTCCTCTTGATGAAGGCCAGGTTCTTCGGCTAAATGAAATTATTGGAAGAGAGCGTTTTACCAATCCTCCTGCACGCTACACAGAGGCAAGCTTGGTCAAGAAGCTTGAGGAACTTGGAATTGGTCGGCCTTCTACTTACGCACCGACAATTTCTACCATTCAACGTAGAAATTATGTCAGCAAGGAAACCAGAGAAGGAAAGGAGCGGAGTTATAGGGTCTTGAAGCTTGTCAATGATCAAGTAAAGTCTGCTGAAGGATCTGAGATCAGTGGTTCTGAGAAGAATAAACTTTTTCCCACTGATCTGGGAATGATGGTCACAGACTTTTTAATAGACTGTTTTCCTTCTGTTCTAGATTACTCCTTCACGGCCAGGGTAGAGCAAGAATTTGATGAGATTGCCGCAGGTGAGAAGGCTTGGAACCAGATGATTCAAGGATTTTATAGTGATTTCAGTGCGAAGGTGGTTGACATTAAAGATAATGCTGACAGGGTCAACAAAGAGCTTATACTTGGAACTGATCCAAAGACTGGAAAGCGTTTGTCCGTACGCTTTGGGAAATACGGTCCTTTTGCTCAGATAGGTGATCATGATGATCCTGATAAGAAATACGCTTCTTTGAGAAGTGACCAGCGTCTGGAAACAATAACTGCTGAAGAGGCATTGGAGCTTTTTAAGCTTCCTCGTATACTTGGACAGAAGGCTGGTGTGGACATCAAGGTAAACATTGGGCGTTTTGGACCCTATGTTCAACTTTCAAAAAAATACTATTCAATTCCTAAGGGAGAAGATCCCTACAAGATTACCTTGGAAAGAGCCTTGGAGATAATTGCGGCGAAAGACTTGGCTGATGCCAATAAGATCATAAACGAGTTCAATGAGGATGTTACCGTGCTTAATGGACGATGGGGGCCTTACATTAAGGCTTACGGAAAGAACATTAAGATACCTAAAGAAATGGAAGCGAAAGAACTGACTCTGGAAGATTGTTTGAAGCTGTTTGAAGAACAAAAAGATAAACCAAAAGGACGTCGTGGGGGAGGCAGGAAGAAAAAATAATCGAAATTTGATCCACTTAGCTTTATATTGTTAAAGTAAATAACAGTAAAAAAGGAGGGTTTATGAGTTGGTTTCAAAGAGTAAAAGAAGGTATCCTTACTCGTACAGAAGATAAAACAGAAGCTCCTGATGGAATGTGGACGAAGTGCCCCGAGTGCAAAAAAGTGTGCCATCAACGAGAATTAGTCGAAAATGTTTACACCTGTAATGGGTGTGACTACCACTTTAGAATCAGTGCCGATGACTACTTTGGCATTCTGTTCTCTCAAGACGAGCACGCAAAAGAATTATTTACCAATCTGACCTCTGCAGATCCACTGGAGTTTGAGGATACAAAACCCTATCCGGATCGGTTAAAGCAGTCTCAAGCTAAAACTTCCTTGCGAGATGCAATTCGCGTTGCAGAAGGTCAGATTGATGGTGAGAGGATTGTGGTTGCGGCTATGGACTTTAAGTTCATTGGCGGCAGTATGGGTTCCGTAATGGGAGAGATGCTTAGCCGGGCTATTGATCATTGTCTTTCAACAGGCCTGCCCTTTATGGTTATTTCCAAGAGTGGAGGAGCACGTATGATGGAGGGAGCACTTTCGCTTATGCAAATGGCTAAGGTGAGTGCTAAACTCGGATTGCTTTCACAGGCCAAGATTCCCTACTTATCTCTGTTAACTGATCCTACTACTGGCGGTGTAACTGCTAGTTTTGCTATGCTTGGCGACCTTAATTTTGCTGAACCGGGTGCTCTGATTGGCTTTGCCGGCCCCAGGGTGATTAAAGAAACCATCGGCAAAGACCTTCCAAAAGGTTTTCAGCGATCAGAGTTTTTGGTTGAGCATGGTTTTTTGGATTTCATCGTTCATCGCAAAGATCTTCGTGAGCGAATCCATTTGCTCTTAAAGATGTTGAGCTAATCTTGCGACTCTTCCGACATCCCATTCTCTGCAATTACTATGTGACCTACAGGTGCAACGCTGCATGCGGATTTTGTGATATTTGGGAAAAACCTTCCCCTTACGTTACCCTTGAAAATGTTAAGGAGAATTTAAAAGCTCTTAGGAGAATGAAAGTTCGGGTGTTGGATTTCACAGGTGGAGAGCCCTTTCTGCACAGACAACTCCCAGAATTTCTCGAGATTGCCAAGTCGCTGGGATTTGTCACTACAGTCACTACCAATACCCTTCTTTATCCTAAATATGGAAAGCAATTGAAGGGACTAGTTGACATGTTGCATTTTTCTTTGGATTCAATAGATGCCGATAAGCACAATGCATCCAGAAAAGTCGATTGTTTCGATCACCTGATCCGTTCGGTGGAACTGGCCAGAGAATGGGGCGAACGTCCAGATATCCTGTTTACTGTCACCACTGAAAATATTCATGAGATACATCAATTGTATCACCAGTTTGTATTGGAACGTGAACTCATTGTTATCCTGAATCCAGTCTTTTCTTACAATAAAGTGGGAGAAAATTTGCCGATTTCTGACATTAAAATACTATCAGAATGGGGAAAAAAACCAGGGATATATCTAAATCAAGCATTTTTAAATTTGAGGATAGCCGGAGGGAATCATATCGAAGCCCCAATCTGTATTGCTGGTAGTAGCACAGTGGTTATTTCAGCTTACAATGAATTGGTACTTCCATGCTATCATCTTGGAAAAAAGTCCTTCCCGATTCATGGAGAACTCGAGTCAGTTTACAACAGTCGTGAGGCAAAGAAAATGATTGCACAGGAGGGTAGACTACCTGAATGTGAGGGTTGTGTCGTAAACTGCTACATGGAACCTTCCATGAGTATGCAGACCAATTCCTATTTTTACACATCCTTAAGGTCGACCTTGAAATATAGTCTGGAGAAATGGATATATATTTAAGCGCAACTTAATGACACAAATACGCTAGATTATAGTAATTCTGTTTATTCTCTAGGAAAAACTGAGTTGTTAATTTATATTTGCATCTCGAAAGAAAAAAGTAAAAGCATTATTACTGATTTATAGTATGTACCTGAACACAGAAGTTAAGAAAGAAATATTCAGTCGGTACAGCCGGAAACAAAGTGATACGGATACAGGTTCACCTGAAGCACAAGTTGCTCTGTTTACTTACCGTATTAATCATCTGACCGAGCACTTGAAGCGGAATAAAAAAGATTCATCTTCCCGAATGGGGTTGTTAAGGTTGGTCGGTAAACGTCGCCGTCTGCTTGATTACCTAATGAAAAAAGACATCATGCGCTACCGCGCACTTATTAAAGAATTGGGAATTAGGAAATAATTCCCAATTCTCTTTTTATATCCACCCTATCCCAACACATTTTTAGATGGATAAAATCATCAAGAAGACCGTTGCCCTTCCAAATGGCAGGGAAATTTATATTGAAACGGGTCGAATCGCCCGTCAAGCGCACGGAGCTGTTGTTCTCCGCTATGGGGACACTATGATCCTCGCTACGGTGGTCTCTCCGAAAGAAGGAAAGCCTGCTGACTTTCTTCCTCTTTCTGTTGACTACATTGAAAAATACTCAGCTGCAGGTAAAATTCCTGGAGGATTTTTTAAGCGAGAAGGTCGTTTAGGCGAGGGAGAAATTCTCACTTCACGCTTAGTTGACCGCGCTCTCCGACCCTTGTTCCCCAAAGACTATAACAGGGAGTGTCAAGTTGTTCTTCAATTAATTTCTGCTGACAAAGATGAAAAGCCTGATGCCCTGGCCTGCTTAGCAGCATCATGTGCATTGATGACCTCTGATATTCCTTTCCCTGATCCTGTCGCTGAAGTAAGGGTAGGTAGGGTTGATGGTGAGTTCATCATCAATCCTACAGTTGCTGAATTGGAAGGTGCTGATATGGATATCATGGTTGCTTGTACCATTGACTCCATTGTTATGGTAGAAGGTGAAATGAATGAAGTCAGTGAGCAAGATTTGCTTGAAGGGATGGTTGCAGCACATGAAGCCTGCAAAGTTCTGAACCAGATGCAACTTGAGTTACGTGAGGAGGTAGGTAAAACCACTCGTGAATACGATGTACCTGAAAAGGATGAAGATTTCATAACCCGGGTATCCGATTTGACAGAGGTCAAGTGTCGCGAGATTGTTGATGCCACTTTGCCAAAAACGGAGCGTTCTGAAAGTTTTCGTATTCTACTTGATGAAGCCTTGGCTAAGATTGCAGAGGAAGACGGAATAGAAGATGAAGAGGAATTGAAAGAACTCGGAACCAAGGTTAAGGAAATATTCAAAGATGTTCAGAAAGATATTGTTCGAGGTAAAGTCTTGAAAGAAGGAATTCGCCTTGATGGCAGGAAGTTAAATGAAGTCCGTTACATCTGGTCAGAGGCTGGCTACCTTCCTCGTGCACATGGTTCTGCAGTTTTCACCCGTGGTGAGACTCAAAGTATCTGCACCACTACTCTGGGAACTAAGTTGGATGAGCAAATCATTGACGGTGCGCTGGTGGAAGGGAAAAAGCGTTTCCTTCTTCATTACAACTTCCCAGCATTCTCTACTGGTGAAGCCCGTTTTCTGCGTGGTCCTGGCCGTCGTGAAATTGGTCATGGCAACCTTGCCGAGCGTGCTTTGAAGATGGTCCTGCCCGATGATTTTGACTATACCGTCCGAGTAGTTTCTGATATCACAGAGTCCAATGGTTCGAGTTCTATGGCTACAGTTTGTGGTGGCTGTCTCAGCTTAATGGATGCTGGAGTCCCCATTAAATCTCCTGTTTCAGGAATTGCGATGGGATTGATGACAGAGGTTGATACCGGAGATTTTGCCGTATTGAGTGACATTCTTGGTGACGAAGACTTTATCGGAGATATGGACTTCAAAGTTACTGGGACCGCTAAAGGTCTGACCGCCTGTCAGATGGACATCAAGGTTCGCGGCTTGAGCTACGAGATCCTTGGCAAAGCCCTGGAACAATCCAAAGAGGGGCGCCTTCACATCCTTGATAAGATGTTGGAAACCCTTTCTGAGCCTCGCAAGGAATTTTCTATTCATGCCCCCCGTATTGAAAGCATTGAGATTCCTTCCGATATGATCGGTGCGGTAATCGGTCCAGGTGGTAAGATTATTCAGGAAATTCAGCGCTCAACTGGTACTACCATTAACATTGAGGAATCCGATGGCAAAGGCCATGTGACCATATACTCGGTCGATGCTGCAGCTCTCACTGCTGCAAAGCAGATGGTGAAAGACATTACAGCAGAACCTGAGGTAGGAACCGTTTACAGTGCTACTGTCAAAAGTATTAAAGACTTTGGTGCCTTTGTAGAATTTATGCCCGGTCGTGAAGGGTTGCTTCATATCTCTGAGATTTCTTATGAGCGTCTCGGTAGTATGGAAGGAGTCTTTCAGGTGGGAGATACAATCGAGATCAAATTGATAGGTGTTGATGAAAAGACTGGTAAATTCCGTCTGAGCCACAGGGTTTTGCTTCCAAAACCAGAGGGCTGGGAAGAGCGTGAACGTGAACGTCGCGACCGTCGTGGTGGTGGAGACCGACGCAGTGGTGGTGAAGACCGACGTGGTAGTGGAGACCGACGCAGCGGTGGCGACCGTCGCGGTGGTCGAAGAGGGGACCGTCATGGTGGAAATAAACCATCGTAGAGGAGGAGGCCTTCCAGGATGGTGAAAATAATTTGTAGCGATACGCTACATAACAACATTCTTCCTCTAAATGACAGCTTTCTTCGGAATGTCGGTTCCCAAAACGAAGAATAAGATTCGTACTACAAGATAGAAGGGGACTTCGGTCCCCTTCGCCTTATTAACGTTAAATTTATGCTGGATCAAGATTACCTCGAAGAGATCATGGAACAAGTGATCCGAGCATCTGTGGTTGAGGCTCTGGAGGACCGGAACGAAGAACTTATTCACCTGGATTTTGAGGTTTTAAAAATGACCCAGCCTGTTCAGACCGAGGGAAGGGCGGGAGCCTTTATAAAATTTTCATTCGAATACGAATTGGAATGTCTCAGTTCAGAAGGTATGGACCTAAAGGAAGGAAATGACAATCGGAAAAAGTTCAGACAAACGGTTCGACTGAATAGGGAAGGAAAATTATCAGCTTTTTCGGAACGTGAGGAAATTCTCTGAAGCCAGCATTAAAGGGATTTTAAGATTAAAGATTTACTTATTCTCATACCATTGATCTGTAATTCAATCTGGTAAATTCCTGGGACAGCCTCCCACAATGTTATTCTATCCTTGATCTCTTCCTGTAACTTTTCTCCTTCCCATTCCTGTATCTCCTGGCCAAGGCTATTTCGGATGACCAATCGGTATGGACCCCGTGCAGAGGAAATGAAGTGGTAGTTAAACGCTTCTGAAGCAGGGTTAGGATACAAGGTTAATTGCCCGTCATAAATCGGATCAGAACTGGAGACCAAAGGATCTATTGTAATAGTATTAATGATCGTATCAGTGCATTCACCATCAGATATATAGAGTTCCACATTGTAGCTCCCCTGTTGAGCAAAGTTATGAATTGTCACTTGACTGGCGGGACAGAAGGTACTTCCATCATTGAAGTTCCAGCCCCATTCGCTAACACCCTGGGTGGTATCCATGAAGGTGACCGTATCTCCTACATATGTTTGAATCGGATTAAAAGTGAATCCTCCATTGAATCCATCTTCGATGGTAATATTGATTTGATCATAATCTTCGCAACCTGAAACATCGGTTACTTTAACCCAGTAGGTACCCGATGAATCAACCGATCTGGAGGAGGCGGTACTGCCGTCGTCCCAAAGGTAAGAAGAAAAGCCGTTGCCCGCATCTAGAATGAAACTGGTATCTCCATTGCAGTGAAGGATGTCAGTTCCCAAGTTGACTATGGAGGACATGCCCTCTTTGATAACACAGTAATATTTATCACGAGCACGTTGGACTGTTGACCTCAAGTGTTGTACACTGTCCGCGACGAGTACTGCAAAGGCAACCGTATGTGATTGTCCAGCTGGAATGGAAAATGGACCTGCTGAAGCGAATTGGATTAGATTGGTATTGGCGACCTCAGCATTAGCAGGATAGCTACTTAACGCGGCCCATTTTTCGGATTTGGTAAAACCAAAATTGGCAACATCAGATGCATATCCATGCAGACTGTCAGGAGTCAGCAAGGCAATCCCAATGTTCCAAAGGGTTACGAAAGTCTCGGTAAAATTGTAAATGCAACGTGATACCGTATCGTAGCGGCTGACATTATTGGTACGCCAGTACCCGTCTATGTCAAAATACATTCCGGCATAAACGCCATTGAGAGGGATAGTAGAAGAGCTGTTGGTGATCGTATACTCCTGGATAAAGTAGTTGTTGTCTGGTTCCAAATTGAACTGGTAGCTGTTTTGGGTTATAACAACTCCAGGCGCATTGATACCCGCTCCTGCATCATTATAAGAGGTATATGCTTCGATATCCGCATAGGTTCCAGGTATTTTACGCTTAATTGGAGAGACATTCTGAAAATCATTGTTTTGACCGCCATTTTGGTTTTCAAAATTGTCGGCCAGCCTGATAGCAGATGTTCCCACCATAAATCCCCCATCGTTCATCAAGCCCCTAACGGCATCTATAGTAAGCCCTTTTCCAACTGTGAATTGAGGAAAATCCATATAACCCCAGCGGCCCTCTCCGTTTAAAGAGGTCTCTAATCTGTTCTTATCCAGGTTGATATAATTTGGTTCTACTTGAAACTGGACGTATTCGTAGTCGGTATAACTATCAGAAGTATATCCAATGCGTACCCAAAGAACAGTTCCGGGTTGTGCAGAGGGGTTGACCCGGAGACGTAGGGGGGCCAATCGGTGACTTGCTACCTCCATGGTACTCAAATCACCCAGACTGACATTTCCATGCACTGGATACAGAAAGGCGGTGTCCGGGGAGGATAATGAAACAGTTACATTGGTAGCGGGATCGAGGTAATTGATGAACCTGGCTCGAAGGTCAATTGTGTCACCAGCTTGGATGATACCATCCGCCGGATCGGTAAACTCATAGTCAAGGACCCGAATGGAGGGAGTCACCTCAGTGAGTGCACGAAAGGCATCCACTCGGCCGCGGCCCATTTTCTCAGAATAAATTCCGGGGTTGAGGGCATAAATAGCGGGGTCGGAAGTCACACGGACTCTTTGGCCGACCTGCTCATTGGTATAAAAAGGGTAATGGGCTTTTACTAAGCCCGCAATTCCACAGACTATAGGCGCCCCGAGTGAAGTGCCGGTAGCAGTGAAGATGCCGCTGTTCAGGCGGATAGAAGTAATATCCCGGCTGGGGGAATTAAGATCCACCAAATAATTGTAAGTGGTTCCAAAATCCGGTGCTGTATTCCAGAAGGCATCGTTCTGCTCAGAGCCGGCTACCGACAACACATTGTCATAGGAAGCAGGGTAAAAGGCGAGATCAGCTGGTGTATTTCCTGCTGATGCTACCACCAAGCAATTCCGGTTGACGGTTGCATAGCGAATTGCATCTTCTCCCATCCGGGAGATACCCGTGCCACCCCAGGAGAGGTTGAGAATATGAGCCCCATGGTCTGCAGCATATACTACTCCCTGGTAGCCGCGGTATATTTTGGGACTGCTGTTGATACTGACTTTGACCTGCATCAGCTTACAGTGAAATCCCAGGCTAGCAATGTTGGTATTGTTATCATTTTCGGCCCCTGCGGGACCCGAAACTATTACACCATGATCAATAGCTACTCCACTGCCTCCCCATCCGGGATCGTTGTCACCTGGAGACAACCAGTAGTCCCCTCCCATATCCCAACCCCGATAATTATCGATGTAACCATCGTTATCGTTGTCAACTCCGTCAATGGGGTCGTTAAGATTGTAGTGGTGCTTGTTGACCAGTTCAGGATGAGAAAAGGAAGTGCCGGTATCAATGATTCCAATCACAATG
>JBFGVE010000012.1:0-36018 GCA_041565275.1 Bacteroidia bacterium | reverse complement strand
TCGTAAAAAGCCCTTGGTCCTTCTTTGACAAGATAGTCGAGCGTGTCTGCCAGTTCTGGCATCACTACTGTTTCTCCACTGCAAACCAGACGGCCATCGCGCCAAAAGACCTGGGAAGGCTTCAGAAAAGAGAGAATTGGTTCGAGGAGGTGGAAATCAAAGTCTTGGAAATCATCAACTATGACACCTTTTTTAGCCAGTTCTATCGCAGGTTCGGCTAGGATTCGCATGGGAAGGCTTCCCATGTCTTCATGGATATCCCAAATACCTTTGATGACTCCTGGGATGGCGACCGAACCCATCCCTATGTGAAACTGCTCAACAGTTCCCCCAAAGTTGATATCAATTGGGAAAAACTCAACTTCCTCCAGCGGCCGCTTATGCCGTGGCGTTTGTACGAAACAATCGTAGCCCAAGGACAGGCCATCAGCACGGTGTGCTATGAGGAAAGCTCCCCCACCAGGCGAACTCATGCATGGTTCAGCAACAAAACTGGTCATGAGAGCTGCAATTGCAGCGTCAAAAGCATTACCGCCTTCTTCCAGAACAATAGCTGCAGCGTTGGCAGTTGCATTATGCCCTGCAGCGATTATGCCCCTTGTCTTTTGCATGCCTAAAGATATTTAGCCCTATCGGAAATGCAAGGTTAACTTAAATTTCTACGAACTGATAATCATCAATATGATCAAGCTCAAGCAGGATCAAATTATCATCGGTTGGGTGGATGATAGACTTGAATTTTGCACCATAGACGATTTCATTAGCTATATAAGAATGCCTTTGGTAAACTGTCTGAGAAAAAACATCGTCAAATGCCTTGACTAGAATGATGAACTCGGCATCTCGAGCTTTCAAGTCGTCAAGGGTCAAGCCATACAGGGGACTATCTTCGGTAATGATGTGGTTGACGGTCCAACTCAGGGCCAGGAAATTGATTTTTTGAAGTTGCAGTTCCAGATCTTTGAATACCCGTTGTTGCATTTCAATATCTACTATAGAGGCAATTACCTGTACCTCGATTTCGATCAGTTCGCTGCTCCGCATATTGACCAAACGAAACATAAGTCCGGTACCATCCATATATGGAGATACTAGCATATTCTTACTGAATCTGATCTTGGCGTTGGGACGGGCGAATCGCCCGTACATAATACCAGTCACCAAGGCAAATCCCAGTAAACCTATCAAGGATTCTGTGGCTGCGATGACGCTGGCGCCATTCCCAACGGGAGAGATCCTCCCATACCCCAAGGTGGTTACTGTTTGAGCAGAGAAAAAGTATGCATCCAAGAAGTGCTCGAATGGGGTTTCACCCAGGGTACCCGTCAGGCCTTCAATCCCTACTGCCAGGTAAAGCAAGGAGAAGATCAAGTTGAGGGTAAAATAATACAAGAATACCAAGCCAAAAAACTTTAGCCAGGACATTTTAATGAGTGTATTGTATAAGTCATAGGGACGATACCAAGGCTCTCCTCTTCGCTCAAAGTTAAAGGTGCCATCCTTGTTGATCAGCCGGATTCCCTTACGGTAAAGCTTTGAACCGAATCCAAGTTCGCGCTTTTCATCTCTGACCTCACTGGATTGGGAATTGCTCTGATCAAGCAATGCATTTTTTGGTGGAGAGTGTTTTTTTTTGGACATTTTTATTCTCTAAAGTTAAGAAAGAGGATTCAACGGAATAATTCTAATTTATGGTCAATTCTGCATAGGGCCGTAGCCTCGACAGGCTCCTTCCCTGAACTATGGTTTGGAGATATCCAGAGAATTCCCTTTACCTTTGTCAGGTAATCGAAAAAATCATGGCTGGATCAAAGTTTACACAACGCGTCACACTACTTAGGCAAGCCCTTGAAAACAGTGGATTGTCTGCTTTTATTATCCCCTCGACCGATCCGCACCAGAGCGAATATGTCGCAAAACACTGGGCAATAAGGGAATGGATCAGTGGTTTTACTGGCTCTGCCGGTACTGTAGTCATCACCCAAAAGGATGCTGGATTGTGGACAGATTCACGTTATTTCCTCCAGGCTGAGAATGAGTTGGCTCAAAGTGGATTTGCGTTACATAAGCTTGGCCCTCAAGGTAGCGGTGACCATATAGACTGGCTTCTCAGGGAGATGTCAGCTGGTGATAAGATAGGGGTCGACGGCCGGTTGATCTCGCAAACTGAGGCGGCAAGGCTCGACAGACGACTAAGAGGCGCAGGTATGAAGCTTTCTATAGATATTGATCCTATTCCTGAGGTTTGGTCGGATCGTCCCACTATGCCAGAAACTCATTTATTCGCACATCCTGAGATTGTTGCGGGATACACTTACCATGAAAAGTTAGACAGTATCCACGCGGAAATGAAGGATGCCGGGGCAACCCATTGCCTGGTCTCCGCTTTGGATGAGATTGCTTGGTTATTCAATCTCCGGGGAGCTGATATAGCATACTGTCCGGTTTTTTATGCCTACTCTCTGTTGGGGCCAGAAGAGAATACCCTGTTCATTGATGAAAAAAAGATTCCAGGGCCCTTGAAAAAGAATTTAATAGAGGCTGCTGTAAGGTTGATGCCCTACGACGCAGTCGAAGAAGAATTGCTCTCTCTCCCGAAAGAAAGTTCTGTCCTCTTTGACCCTTCCAAAACCTCAGCCTTGCTGGCAAATTCATTGGCACACGTTGACAGGGTTGAGGAGAGTTCTCCGATCAGTTTTGCCAAGGCCATAAAAAACCAAGTAGAGATTGATCAATTGAGTAAAACCATGGTCAAAGATGGGGTGGCATTGGTCCGTCTCTTTATGTGGCTGGAAGAATCCCTGGACGAAAATAAGAAGGTGACCGAATCCCGGGTTGCAAATAAATTGTCTGAATTTCGTTCAGAGCAAGAAGGATATGTGTCAGAGAGTTTTCCGGCCATCGTTGGATACGGGCCAAATGGGGCAATTGTGCACTATCGGGCTGAACCTGGAGCAGATCTTGAGATCCAGTCCGAAGGGATATTATTATTGGACAGCGGAGGCCAGTATATTGGCGGAACTACGGATATTACACGTACCATTACTTTGGGAGAAACTTCATATGAACAGATACTCCAATATACGAAAGTACTAAAGGGCCATATTGCTTTGGCTAATGCAGCATTTCCAAAGGGAACTAATGGATCTCAGTTGGATATCCTGGCGCGTGTTCCACTGTGGGATGAAGGACTCGATTACGGGCACGGCACGGGGCATGGCGTAGGTTTTTTCCTGAATGTCCATGAAGGTCCTCATGGGATACGACGCCATGCTTCCGGCTCGGGAATGATCCCTATTCAGCCAGGGATGACTACTTCCATTGAACCCGGTTTTTACCTGGAAGGAGCTTATGGAATTCGAATTGAAAACCTCGTGGTCTGTGAACCGTTTGTAGATTCTGACTTCGGGGAATTCTATTGCTTTGAAAGTTTAACCCTCTTTCCGATGGATTTTAATTTAGTCGATTTTGGAATGCTGGGGCCGGATGAGATCAATTGGCTTGGAAACTACCACTTGCGAGTATTTGCTGAACTGGAACCCTTTCTCGAAGATGATGAGGTTGAATGGTTAGCGTCGCAGTGTATGCCTTTTGTCGAGATAAATGAGTTTCAGAACAATCAAGATATGATTGAGTTCGATCTGGATGATCTAGGCTTGAATGAAGATTGGCAGGACAGTGAGATTGAGTCTGGGATTGATGTTTCTGACAATTGAATTTCAGGAAGGAAAATGCAAGAAGGAAGAATATCAATACTTGGAATGGGCTGGCTAGGGTTGGCTTTAGGGGCTCGTCTAGTCGGAGAAGGCTATCGCGTCAGTGGGAGTACCACACGCAAGGAAAGATTGATTGAAATTCAGAAAGCCGGTGCAGTTCCCAAACTTATCATCGCACATCCCGACCTGCTTGTCCATGAGTATCAGGGATTTTTTGGCAGCGATATTCTGATCATAACTCTACCACCATCTTCTACCAATTTGCCGGGCCAGCCATCAGGCAGGCACAGCTACCATAAACCCGATGGTCGATTTGCCCAAACTATTCGCACAATTCTGACCGGTAAAAGTATTCGGCCAAGACATGTGGTTTTCACGAGTTCTATATCAGTTTATGGAGATGTTGTGGGTGAAGTCACTGAGAATTCTCCGATTTGCCCCATGACCACCTCAGCAAAAAAAGTAGTAAGTGGAGAGAATATTGTCTTGAAAAACTTCCCTGAAAGCAGTGTTATTCTTCGCCTTGGAGGTTTGATAGGAGAGGACAGGAATCCCATAAAATATCTCGCAGGCAGGAACAACTTGCCAAATGGCAATACCCCTGTCAATCTGGTTCACCGAGAAGATTGTATAAGTGCAATCGTGGAAGTTATCAGGCAGGGTGCCTGGGGAAACGTATTCAACTTAGTTGCCCCTGAGCATCCCTTGAAAAGGGACTACTACCCAGCGGTTGCAACAAAACTAGGCCTTGCCCAACCTACTTTTGACACGAAAGACCAAACCAAAGGAAAGAAGATCCTTAGCGACAGGATTTCCAAAGTTTTAGGCTACACTTTTCAATATCCCAGTCCGTAAGTTACATACCAAACAAGCCACCTTTTTTGCGCTTGAAATCTTTATCTTCTACTGGCTCACGGTCCTTCATATAGAAGACGTAGTTGTCAATCCAAATCATATCATCAGTGACTGTCTCTACCGCGGAAGGATCTTCCAGAGGGGTCGCAATATACGATTGGGAAGCTTTATCGTACTCCATTTGGACACCTTTCAGGACGAATGAGAAATCCTGGATAGGGTTCTCTTCCGGGAAGTTCTTGGTGACAAAGAGACTGTACTTTCTACTTTCAACATATGAACATTCGAAGTCGCCAAATAATTCCTTGACTCGGACAAAGGGGATAGGATATTCCGGAAAATAAAAAGCTATAGATTGAATCTTGTGGGCTTCATACATTTTAGTCCACACCGTGATTCCACTGAAGCGTTGGTCGTGAGGGCGCAATGCAATTCCGGTAATCGGTCCTGGCCTCTTAATTCCCAAAAGCTTGATCAACTTAGAGTTGGGAATATCCGGATTGGAGAAGAACTTCTTCTGATCCTGGAGATTGGCCAGCATACCCTCCAGGTTCTTTTGTAGATTCGGCCTCATTTCTGTTTTATTTTAGTTTCGGAAGCCAAAAATACCAGACTTTCGGCAAAACTCAAGCTTTTAATTCAAGTCTGAAGGCAGTCTCAGGCGGGATTAATTTGATTTGTCAACGTGGGAATAGTCGTTCATTAAAACCATCCAGGCTAGTAAGAACGAAACTTTTCCTTGTGTCGCTTGATTTGGCGTTTTAGGTTTTCCGTGGTAAGATCAATTGCTTCTTCAAATGTGTATGCTTGCTCCTTGGAGATGAGTTCATCACCTGGCACATTGACTTTAATCTCTACTTTTTTCAAAGAGGGGTCGCCAACCTTCTCCAGTTTGAGGTAGACCTGGGCATCAATGATGCGATCATAGAAGTGATCGAGCTTATCACATTTTTTCTGAAGGTAATCCAGTAATTTTTGATCTGTGTCGAAGTGAATGGACTGAATCTGTAATTTCATATTGATTTGTCGATTTGAAAAGAGTGGATGACTCAAGCTTTAGGATGAGCCTGTTTATACACTTTCTTAAGTTTCTGAATTGAGTTATGAACGTAAACCTGAGTTGCTGCAAGGCTGGTGTGCCCTAACAACTCCTTGATTGCATTCAGGTCCGCACCGTTGTTCAGTAGGTGAGTAGCGAAAGTATGCCTCAAAACGTGAGGGCTGGTCTTGGAGAGAGTACATGATTGCTTCAAATATTTCTCCACAATGGTACGAATCTTGCCAGTTGAAAGTTGCTTGCCATCTCGTTCATTTACGAGAAAAATGTCTTTATAGTTCAAATCCAGAGTGTCAGCGATTGTCATATATGCCCGCATGGCTAGCTCAGCAGGACGGCCAAAGGGGATTACCCTTTCCTTGCGTCCTTTACCCATTACTTTAAGGGTTCGGCCAAGGAAATCAATGTCGACAAACTTCAACCCGATCAATTCAGACCTGCGAAGCCCACAACTGTAGAATATTTCCAGTATGGCCCGGTCGCGTTTCCCTTCAAAATTATCGGGATACAAAACGTTTTCGAACAATTCTTCAATGGATTTTTCTTTGAGAAAAGTGGGAAGCTTTTGCTCGTATTTGGGAACAGTGATCTTGCGGGCAGGGTTGGATTCAATTCGACTTGTCTTGAGTAACCAGCGGAACCAATGGTTAAGGCTAGCGATCTTTCGGGCAACTGAACGCTTCGTTAGACCATGGTCCAGCATATTTCCCATCCAGGAACGGATCATTCGGTGGGTTACGCCATCCAACTCATCTATTTCAGTAGCGTCAAAATCATACGCTTCTTGAATGAATTCCCGAAAGAAATCCAGGTCGCGAGTATAGGCCGCCACGGTATGAGGAGAATAGTTTTTCTCGAGTTCAAGGTAGGATTTGAAGGCATCTCGGAGCATAAAAAAAACCTTTCACTTGGTCAGTGAAAGGTAAACAATTTGGTTAAATGAACCAAGGTATGACTTAATAGTTATCTTTTGCGAAATGTTCCTGGCGACGACGTGCACGCTTGTACATCTCACGCTTTTTGACTGACGGCTTCTCGTAGTACATACGGGCACGAACTTCTTTGAGAACGCCGGTCTTTTCGAATTTCTTTTTATATCTGCGGAGGGCACGGTCAATGCTCTCGCCCTCTTTGACCTTAATGATAATCATACGTTATTCACCTTCTTTCTTTGATTATTCGCAAGAGCAAATGTCGGAGTATTTAATATAAGATCAAAATATTTATCATGTTAAGAAAAAGGATAGGGGTAGTTCGAATTTTCTATCCTCCAATCTGTTTAAAGCTATGTTCAACAGTCAATTACCTTTCCGATCAGTTTTTTAATCTCGCTGCGACAACGACTCCAAGCTTGAAATTCTGAGTTTCCCCCGTATTCGGATTGGAGGCTTCTACCAGGATCACATATATCCCCACCTTTACTTTGTTGAGGTTGTCATCGGTACCATCCCAGGTAAATGCACCTTTTTCAGTTCCCAGAAGCGTATTTTGCTGAAGTTGTTTCACAGGGCGTCCTTTGCTGTCAAATACTGTTACCCTGGTATTCCACCCTGAAGACTGAAAAAGGTAATTGATGGAGACAACATCGTCAATGCCATCCTGATCCGGAGAAAAGGTCTCGGGCTCCAACCAAACTTCCAATTCCCCGGGTGCAGCCACAAGAGTTTGTGAATTTTTGTAGCCCGGTGTAGCGTAGCGAACTGTGCTTGCCGCCGAATGCCAGTTATCTTCGTCCTGTGTAGGGCGATTGAAGTCATGGCGTTCCAGAGAAACTCCATTCTTATCACTTAGGTTGGGAAATTGATAATCGTCCAGATAGAAAAAGCGGTCCAGGACCACGCCTGAATCTGTCCTGATCACACATTCCCCTTCACTGTCATCGTAGGAGGGGAAACTGCTCATCTCATAAATGGCACCCGGATCAGTGGGAAGATAGTAGTCAATTTGAACCTGACGATCTGGGGTCAGACAAATATAGCTTTCCGGAAGTAGAAGAAGCTGGGTGTTGGCGACTCGATCTTCATTGAAAATTGAGTCGGTCCCTTCAAAAATCTCTCCAATGTAGATAGTATTGAGATCAATGATCTTGTCACTCAGATTGTAGAGTTCCACGAAATCGCTTCCACCCGTATAAGGATTGAATAATATTTCATTGATCACCACATCTCCCTGTTCGGCGGCGAGTGGGATCCCAAAGCATACGGAATTATGTGAATCAATGAAGTTGCCGGCACAATCTTTAACATTCCGGACATTTATGCAGTAAATGATGTTCTCTTCAAAAGTCCCGGAGATCAGGAGGTCGATTGCATAGGGATCTTCCGGAACAGCTGATGCCAAAATTGGATTTCCAATCCCTTGGTCAATGGTATAAGCCCGGTGGTCTAGCAAAGTTGCAAGATCCATAATTTCACTGAAGATAAGCCTGACGATTGAGACTGCCTGGAGTTGGGCCTGGGATACCTCTGGAGCATCTGTGTCGGTAAAGGTCCCCAAGACGGAATTTTGCTTTCCGGGCGTTCCTCCGGAAGGGTCATTTGAAGCCCGCCAATTCCCCGAAAGCGAACAGGTATCTTCGGGGTTGATCAATTCAAGGGAATACCCTCCATTCTCCCAGGGTAAACCGCCGTACCAACTCAGATCATAGGTTACTGAATCGATGGGGTTGGTAGCGCTGTCCCTGAGCCCTAGGGCGTCTCCACCGTTGTTTAAGCCTGGAAGGCCCATTTCGATCACAGGTCCGTAACTACTCCAAAGAGAACCGCTGTCAGCTAATATCACATATTCACCCGGACAAAGTAAGTATCCAGAAGATACAATTATAACTGGTGTGCCGCCATCCGAAATGGTCCAGCCATTCAGGTCCGCCACAGTAGGCCCCCGGTTGTACAATTCTACGAACTCCTGGTTTGGCAATCCTATCTGAGGGCTTGGATCAGCGAATATCTCATTGATAATTACGCCTTTGTAAGAGGTAGTAACGGCTACTGCATATGTAAAAGGCTGAGTCACAGAAAGCATTGCATTTCCAGCCCGGTCTTCTACGTTTGATATGTCAATGCTTTGGGAAGTGCACACTTGAAACCCAGAACCTGTAAATCCAAGGCGAACTAGAGAGCTGTCAGCAGGGTCAATGACCGCGGTTGCAGGATTGGTGATACCATTCAGAAAATAATTGGCCGTTGACGTTCCAGTGAAAATATCTACATTTTCATTGAAATCAAGGAGGAGTTCATTGGTATCGGTTGCAGTGGCTGAAACCAATACTGGAGGAGTTGTATCCTGAGCCTGAATGAAGGTGACATGAACTGTGTCCAAGTAACACCAAGTGGCGCGGGTAGAGGTGTATCGCGAATGGATGCCGAAAAAAGAAGAACTGCTGTGCTTAGTATCGGTAACTGCGCCTTCGTAAAATAAATTATTTCCCGTTCCGGAAGTATCGGAAAAGAGTTCCCAATTTCCTGCAGCATCCCGGGTAACACGAACATAGACCGTAGAATTGGTAACATCCAACCGGGTATCCATCCCATCGATTATTTCCGTATCAGAACCTGAATCCGATTCGAATAGGGAAACTTCATCTGTGGTTCCTCCCAGTTTCACAAAATATCCGTTGGTATTTCCCTCAAGGTCAGCAATGTCGGAGGCTAAAAAGACCTCGACATAATTGGTCGAAGAGGGATTGAAATCCAGCCGAACCCGGAACTCCCAGGTAGCATTGTTAAACGCAACAGATGGTGTACTGAGATAACTGTTATTGTTGCTCGCGGGAGCAGGATTGTTCAGATGTAATTCACCATTCAAAACTTCCCATTCAACTGTATCACCTGCCCAGACGGGATTACGTGTGAAATCACCGTCGGTGAAATTATCCGTTACCTGAGCGGATAATGTAGCAATAGAAAATACAAGCAAAAGGGTAGAAAGAAGGCGCATAGAGCACAAATTCTGTATATTTACGTACCTAAAATATTAATATTCCGAGGGAAATCATAAACTGAACATCAATAATGAAGGTAGCGATTGTTGGAGCTACAGGATTGGTTGGCAGAGAAATACTCAAGGTATTGGAAGAACAGGATTTCCCGGTTGCGGAGTTGATCCCTGTTGCCTCCGCAAGATCGGTGGGAACCGTAGTCACATTCCGTGGAAAGGAACACAAAGTGCTATCTATGGAGGATGGAATTGCCATGGCTCCGGATTTTGCATTGTTCTCTGCAGGAGGAAGTACCAGTAGGCAATTCGCAGAACAGTTTACTGCTGTTGGCACCATTGTTATTGACAATTCATCTGCCTGGCGCATGGACCCCAAAGTTCCCCTCATCGTCCCGGAGGTCAACAGCCATGCAGTTGGAATCTCCAAACTGATTGCCAACCCGAATTGCTCCACCATCCAACTGGTAGTTGCTTTGGCTCCTTTACACTGGAGATATGGAATTGACCGTTTGGTCATTTCTACTTATCAAAGTGTATCCGGAACTGGGAAATCTGCTGTTAATCAGCTTATGGATGAACGGCAGGGCAAGGAACCCACCTTTGTCTATCCACAGCCAATTGACCTCAATTGTCTTCCTCAATGCGATATCTTCCTGGACAACAACTATACCAGAGAAGAAATGAAGCTAGTCCACGAGACCCGAAAGATCTTGGAAGCTCCTGATATGCGCATTACGGCTACTGCTGTCCGGGTACCTGTGATCGGAGGACATTCGGAGGCAGTGAACATAGAATTCAAAGAAGAATTTGACATTAGGGAAGTAAGACAAATTCTTTCCCAAGCAGAGGGACTGGTCGTTATGGATGATCCTGCTCAGCCCCTGTATCCTACCCCGAGACATGCTCACCACAAAGACGAAGTATTTGTAGGCCGTATCCGCAGGGACGAATCTAATCCCAAGAGCCTGAACCTCTGGATTGTATCTGACAACCTGCGAAAAGGAGCCGCCACCAATGCCGTACAGATTGCCCAGTATGTGTTGAAGGCGGAACTATGAGTTCTTTCAGATAGTCAAGATTTAATCCTTTACTTTGAGAGCGAGAAACGAGATTCGAACTCGCGACCCTCAGCTTGGGAAGCTGATGCTCTACCAACTGAGCTATTCTCGCACATCTCAAAGGTAGTGATAAATCAGATCTTTTTCAGACCTATTTTCTCCAGGTCTAAACAATACTTTCCCGATTAGAATCCGGCAATTCTTTCAAAAACTGTCTTTCCATAAATCCCATGGCGACTTTGGTTGGTAGCAACCAACTGATGAAGACACTAACTCGGTTGATCCAGCCCGGAACTACCACTGTCTTTCCATTGTAAAGGCTGTTCATTCCCAACTTGGCGACAAATTCAGGATCAACAGTAGTTAATTTTCCCTTCCAGCCAAGCGCTTTGACTCGCTTCTTAATGGTATCTGTGGTTGGGACTCCATTGGGACAAACAACCGTCACCTTGATATTGGTATGCCGGAGTTCCCTCTGCAGCGAACGGCTCATATTAAGGATAAAAGCTTTTGTAGCAGAGTATACAGACTTCATTGGTACAGGGAAGAACCCGCTTGCACTGGACATATTCAGAATGTAGGCCTCTTCCATGTTTCGCATATCCGGAAGAAAGAGGGAGATCAATTCAACCAAGGCTAACACATTAAGGTTCACCATATTGGTATAAAATCCGGTAGGGTGGGAATCAAAGTGGCCGGTAGATCCAAATCCTGCATTGTTGATCAATACCTGGATCTTGAGATCGAGATTTTTGCACCAATCGTATACCTCTTTGGCGGTTCCCGGAACACTCAGGTCACATTCTTTTCCGATTACCCGGACTCGGTATTGTCTTGAGATATGGGTACAGATGGCCTCTAAATCATCATTTGGCAAGGCAACCAAAACAAGGTTATGGCCCCTTGAAGCACATTCAAGGGCAAAAGCCTTGCCTATGCCGCGGCTGGCTCCTGTGATCAGTGTAAAAACAGAGTTATTTCTCACTTTGACTGGCGTGTCACGATAGCATACTTGGGGCGTTCAGAAAAACGCCTCAAATATACACAAGCCTTCCGTATGGGGAAGAATTTTAAGATTTTTTAGAAGCTTGGAGCCATTTTAGGGTTTCTTTGAGCGCCTCATACATGGGGCTGATCTGGTATCCCAATTCGAGCTCGGCTTTGAGGCTCGATACCGGCCAATCATAGCGGATCTTCCTAAGGTAAGAATGTGTGACCATAGGTGATTTTTTAAATAACATTGCTCTTAATCCTCCCCATGCTGCCATCAATTTGATCGCTCCAAAAGGAATTCTGAGGACACGGCCCTTTTTTCCGGTAACCTCTTCAAGCATTTCAAAAAATTGACTGAAGCTAAAGTTATGTCCGCCAAGGATATACTTTTCTCCCGTTCTTCCCTTCTCCATGGCTTGAATATGACCCTTGGCTACATCGTCAACGTACACATAGTTTCCGATGACATCTTTGGTGCCTGGAGCTACTGCGAAGGGTCGATAAAGGTAATGGTCCATAAGAATAACCAACCCATTCTTTCGGTCATACACACCCGGGCCAAATATCCGAGTTGGATTCACTACTACAATATCTTCGCCCCGGCGCACTCTGTGTCCTATTCTTTCCTCTAAAAGGCATTTAGAAACCTCATAATCGGTAAAGAAGTCGACGAGGCGGATATGTTCTTCATCAACAGGAGTTACATTCTCAGGATCGGGAGGTCCGATGGTTCCCATGGTGGAAGTAACCACTGTTCGTTTGACACCATTTTTTCGTGCTGCATCCAGAAGAAGCAAGGTTCCTTCGAAGTTAACTTGGTAAAAAGCCCTGCGATCAGGTGCCCAATCACTTGCCAAAGCTGCCAGATGGTAAACCTGATCAACTCCCAATGTAGCTTTTTCTAGACTCTCGGGCCTACTTAAATTGCCTATAACCGGAATGATGTTGGGATGGTTGAATTCAGAGGATTGTTCAACTCGCCGGGTAAGGGCGCGAACTTGGTGGCCTTGATTGGCAAGAAGATTGCACAAGCGCTTTCCGAGGAAACCGGTGCTGCCGGTGACCAATATTTTCATATCAGGGGCGGAATCTTTTGATCAGTTTAGGGATGAGAAACCAACGCATTTGAACTGAGAGGGGATTTAGTTGGGACCAGCTGTCAATGTTGAGGTCCAGACAGGCCATTCCACAAGTAGGAACCTTAATTCCGGCTCGCATCTGCAAAAGGAATGAAATAAGGTTTTCGGTGGTGGGGTTGTGTCCAAATAGCATTACAGTTTTTGTCTCGTCTGGCAGACCTTGAATGATATCCAGAACAGCGCCGTGGCCGCCTCCATAGATGCCTTCTTCCAACTGTATGGTTCCCTGGTATTCCAATTTTTCTGCAATCAACCTCGCAGTAGATTGGGCACGGTTGGCGGGGGAGGAGACGATGAGATCAGGCTGGAATCGATACGACCTCAATAGCTTTCCCATGCGAGGGGCATCCTCTTCTCCTCGGGGATTTAAAGGACGCGAAAAATCGGGCAAACCCAGGTTCCAATCAGATTTGGAATGTCTTGCGAGGACGAGTGTCTTCATTAGATGTAAAGATTTAAATCATTCGGTCTGGAATTACAATTACACAACAAGGCAGGCTGAACCAAAAGATCAGCCTGCCTTGAGAAATCACTTCCTTGATCAGTGAACGACGACTCCTTTGATGGTATTATAATAGCGTCCTTTGCTATTGACAAACTCGGCGTTGAAAAAGTAAGTCCCGGCAGGGAGGTTGTTGGAATTGAATCCGAATTCATAATTACCAGGAGCAAGCTTGTTGTTCACCAAGGTAGCGATGTGGGTCCCAGCAATGTTAAATACCCGGATACTCACCTCTGTATGAGTCGGCAATTCGATACTTACTCTACTGATCTCGCTGACCGGATTGGGAGACAGTGTCATACCAATTCCGGTACCTACTATAGTAGGATGGTCATTTGCAACCAAGGTGCGGGTTTTAAAGCACCCTCTACCTGCTGTGGCTGCGAAGAGAGAATAATCCAAACCGTATGCATAGTCATCACTGCTTAAATCAGTAATATAATAATCCCGGAAATAAAGGTCGTAGACGGCAGCATTGCCAATCTCACCGGAACCGGTCGTTGTCCAGTTGAGATTGGTGGTTAAATTGTAGTTATCGACTGTCATATAAGCTCCCTTTTCAGTCCCGATGACGATCACTGTCTGATTGGTATCAGGGTGAACAGCAGCGGTATAGACCGGCAGATTTGCGGGTAGGTTACCCGTAACATCCGTAAAAGTAGGTTGACTGGAGGACAGAGCATTGTTTGACAGCCAGACTCTTGAGTTGAAATCGTCGTATCCGCCAAAGGTCACGATAACATTGTCCGGATCTCCTTTATCAAAAGCTATATCCGAAATCCAGCGCTGTGGCCAGTTACCGCTAAATGAGTCGATTCTCACCAGAGATGAGCAGTCTATAGTAGTAGGATCATTTGCATTCGCAATTCGGTAAAGGCGACCATAATTTGACCCCACAATGACTGTGTGACTGTTGTCACCAGAAACTGCGATCGCTGTCAAATACTCAGGATTGCTGGTTGGCCCGTTGGTAAGGTCCACAGAAATACGATTCCAGTGAAAAAGAGAATCAATATCGCCCAATGGATTTGTACAAACCCAGACAAATGCACCTCCTGCCATATAAATATAAATAGGGGTTTCCTGTATATTGGTATCGTTTTGCAAGTCCTCCGGAGCGATCACTTCGTCGACAACCCAAGGGGTTACGAAAGGAACCGCCTTGTCATAAAGGGTACCGCTAGCGGAATTGTTGTCCGGACGGTCTATAAATAGAGAATCTGTGCCAAAACAATTGTCAACAGGATAAAGTGGGAGTCCATAGAAAGCTTCCCAAGAAGCGCCATTGTTCAGGGAACGAACAATTCCTCCATCGCTGGATTGAGAGAAAATTACATCGCGATTCGTAGTGGAGAACTGGGCTAAACCTCCGTTGTTAGGAGAGTAGATATTGTTAAACTGCTGGGAAAGCTGACTTGTATTTCCGTTGGCTTTATACAGCAAGCCATGGTACCGTTCTGAGGCTACAATTCGGTAGTCAGGAGCGGCATGAATCGACTGCATAGTCCCTGCATTCAAGCCACGGGTACGAAAAGAAAAGGATTGACCATAATCAAAGGTCCCCACCACTTCTTTGTTCGTTCCAATGTAAAATGTTGAACCATCATTGGGGTCAAAGGCTAAATCCAACATTGGAGATGGAATATAATTGGTTGAAAAGCCTGGGATGAAAGTCGAACTACCGAGGACGATCCAGCCGTCGACAGGATCATACCTGTAGAGGAGTGCCCCACCGAGGATAATTTTATCCTTGTCTGAAGGATTTACTTCAAGGATACAGGCTGTATTACCAGTACCTTGCAAGGGTTGAAAGGTAGATGACTCTTTGGGTCCGATCCGGGTGAAACTAACACCTGCATCATCAGATCGCCAGATGCCTGAAGCGCTTTGGTTTGTTCCCAATACCCCGCATACGTAGACGGTAGCGGGATCTGAAGGGGCAACAGCTATTTCTATCCGTGTTCCACCCACTTGGTTACCGGGAAAGAAGGAAGCAGGGAGGATTGAACCGTTGATACCTGGACCAAAAGTTGCACCATTATCGGTTGATCTCCAAAGAGAATCTTTGGTAGAAACCAAGATCGTATTGTTGGTTGAAACTTCAATATCGAGAATAGGTACCTCATCAAAGGCTGCATCGCTCCCGTCAGCCTTGGTAACATTGGATAGGTCTGCGTTGTCCGAGTAATACAATCCGTCCAGTGTTCCGATGAAGACTCTGTTACCGTTGGAATTGATGCTCTGAATGGAAATGAAGGGATTGTTAAATCTGTCAGAGCCAGGAGCCCATGTTCCATTGTTGTGGCTCCAGGATAAGCCCCCGTCATTGGAAACGAAAACACCTTCTCCTACCATACCTGCATATTGAAATACACCGTGTTGGTAGCTGGTAGTTGAATCGGGATTCCAACCAACACCAGAGACAAGAGAACTCAGGTTAGGTTCAAAAAAAACCAATTCTCCCGTTCCAACATATATATTGTTTCCATTTATGTGGACAGCAGAAACAGCGAGGTTATCACTGATACCATCAACCATATTCCAGGTCTGGCCATCATCAACGGACTTCCAAAGACCTCCACCCACAGCACCAGCCCATATATCACCGTTGCCATCAACAGCCAAGGCACGCACACGGCTACCCATGTTGTTTGGCCCCAACTCTTCCCATTGAAGGTTAGTTTGGGCGGTAGCACTGTGCCAGAAAAATGCAGTCAGCGCAAGCAATAATGCATAGATTCTTCTCATATCCCCAGTTATTATAAATACTCACAGTAAATAGGTAAAATAAACATGAAAATTCATCGCAAACAATTATTGCTCAAAAATTCTGGGATTCCCGACAATTAGAAGACGAATCCCTTTCGAAGTCTCCAGTTTGCCTACTCTGAACTCAGACACACCCTTATATTTTCAACATGCCGGGCATCAGGTTTCGAAAAGAAACCATGAACATATGTGTTGTCTCGAGAAGCTATTGTCTCGAGAGGACTTCTTGTCAAATGTGCCGCTCTGCATGGTAGCTGGAACGAACCAAAGGACCACTTTCTACAAAATCAAAGCCTATTGAATCTCCGATTTTCTTATAATGGGCGAACAAGTCCGGGTGGACAAATTCGCTCACAGGCAGATGCATTTTGGTAGGTTGAAGATATTGTCCAATTGTTACTACATCACAACCGTGCTCTAACAAATCTTCCATGATTTCATATACTTCTTCTACCGTTTCACCCAGTCCAACCATAAATCCCGACTTTGTCCTTAAACCCGCTTCTTTGGTCCTGCGAATTTGTTCCAGGCTTCGTTCGTATTTGGCTTGAGGCCTTACCCTTCTGTACATTCGCTTGACAGTTTCCATGTTGTGAGAAACAACCTCAGGCGCCGTATCGAGGATCATCTTTAGGGCCTTCCAATTGCCTTTTACATCGGGGATCAAGGTCTCCATAGTCGTTTGAGGGCTTTGAATACGGACTTGGCGCACTGTCTCAGCCCATATCCCCATTCCTCTATCTTTTAGTTCATCACGATTGACAGAAGTTATTACTGCGTGTTTAACTCCCATTAGTTTGATGGCCTCAGCGACTCTGAAAGGTTCTTCTACATCGAGTGCTGACGGCCTTCCCGTGGCAACTGCACAAAATCCACACGAGCGCGTGCAGACATTCCCCAAAATCATAAATGTAGCTGTGCCTGCTCCCCAGCATTCACCCATATTGGGGCATCGCGCACTTTCGCAAACAGTATGGAGGTTGTGGTTATCGATTATATTGCGAACATCTGAAAAGGTCTTGCCGTAGGGAAGTTTAACCCGAAGCCAATCAGGTCTTTTACCGTTCCCAGAAGTATTTTTGGATATGACAGGTAACTCAATCATTGCTTTTGAATAATTTACCAAGCGTTGCCGATCAGGAATTCTATTGCTCCTCCGACCCATAGCGTACGGTTGTCATTGAGGTCAAAGATTTCAAGCGGTTTGGCAAAAATATCACCGAAAACACTGAATTCGATCCCTCGAATCAGATTGCGCGTTCCAGCAAAATCTATCAGGGTAGAAACTCTCCCTCTGAATCCGGGTTGGACCTGAATTTCGTTTAAACCCAGGAAATAATCTGCTGCTCCAACGATATTGGAATAGTTGTACAGTGATGCATCATATTTATCGACTTCAACAAAAGCCTGGTTGCCGCTGAATGGAATTGCAACTTCCAGGTAGTAGGGTTTCAAAAAAGCGAGAGCGGGACCTGCGGAAAAGATCGTACTCAAGCCGACCTTGCTAAAGCCAGATTTTGGGATCCATATTTTACTATAGCCAAGCGTTGAAGTTAGCAGGTAGACATAGTTTTTTTTGTCGTAGATATATCTTTTCCCGCCTTGGTCCGCATAAGCAGACTGGATCTTCAATTCTTTGGGATCCTTGTAGGAGATAAAGCTTGTAGAAAATACAAAAGAAGAATTGTTGGTACGGATTAGACTATATTGAACGTCTATTCCAAATCCAAATGAATGGGCCAGTAGCCCTAAGGCCAATCCATGGGTCGGGTCTTCTTCATCCTGAAGGTCCTGGGCAAATTGCCTTAGCGGTAAACCAAGGATCGTTATTCCGAGGATCAACCTAGCAATGGAGCGGAAATTGAGGCCTGATCTCATACCTAATAAATAACGCTTAATTCGGCCAAAGATTCAATCCCTTTTAAAATGTTCCCAAGACTTCTATGTGAAGGATCAAGGTGGAGTTAGGGGGGACCCTAGGCACATCTTTCTTGCTACCATAGCCCAAAAACGGAGGGATTATGGCGATGGCTTTCGATCCCATTCTCAACTGTTTGATGGCATACTCCAGCCCCCGGATCAATTTGCCCTGGCCAATTCTTACCTCCAGAGGATTTCCTCTATCATAAGAACTGTCAAATGTACTGCCTTCTTCCAAGAGGCCGTGGTAATTAACCAATATATTCATCCCATCTACAGGGAATTGACCTGGGCCTTCCAATACAGTGTAGAGTTGTAATCCATTTTCATAGGCAACAATTTTAGATGAATCCTGAATGGAAAATAACTGGAATCCTGAATTGTTCTCCTTGGATGTAGATGAAGACTCAGAGTCAGGTGGAGATGTTTCATTTTCTCCAGATCCACATGAGGCCAGCCCTGTGCCAAGTACCGATAAAATGAAGATATACGGCAGGATATTCAACATGATCAGTAAAGGAGTTGTGTTCTATACTCTTCTAGTAAACCCATGAATTTCTGTTCTGTTTCAGAAAGTGTCGCTGTTAGTTTCCCTCCGGATGCATTGTGGTGCCCACCTCCGTTAAAATGGCCAGCAAAATCGTTACAGGGAAAGGATCCATTGCTCCTGAAGCTCAGTTTGGTCCCATCAGGGGTTTCCTTTATCAAGACTCCAAAGTTGATCCCCTTAAGGCTGAGCGTATAGTTTACTATCCCTTCAGTATCTCCTGATTTAACTTTGAAATTGCGTATGTCATCAATGGTAATGGTGATGTACGCCGTCTTAAGTTTTGGGAGTACAACTAGCCTGTCTTTCAAGAGATGACCCAGGAACTTGAGTCTTCTCTCACTGAATTGGTTATAAATAAGGCTGTGTATCCGGTCAGGTTTGATTCCAGTGTCCACTAATTCTGCAACGATCCTATGGACGTCAGCAGTAGTCGTAGAATGTCTGAAGGAACCAGTATCTGTCAGCAATCCTGTGTATAAACATTCAGCCACCCACTGATCAATCTCTTCGGTCCATTCCATTTGAACTGCCAATCTAAAGATCAGTTCAGCAGTGGAAGAGGTTCCGTTGACATGAAACAAGACGTCTGCCCAATCTTCCGGGTCAAGGTGGTGGTCCACTATGATTTTTTTCCCGGGAACTTTGTTCAGAACCTCTTCGATATCGCCTACACGGCGGGCAGCTGAAAAGTCCAGGCAAAAAACAATGTCTGCACTGTTGAACAAGTTTTCTGCCTTTTTCATATCCCGGTAGGAATTTAAGATACTTCCTATTCCCGGAAGCCATGCCAGAAAGTGGTCCCATTGATTGGGAGTGATCACTTTGACATCGTGCCCTTTTCTGACTAGAAGCCACCAAAGGCCTAACGAAGAGCCAATGGCATCACCATCTGGGTTGGCATGAGTAGTTATGACAATTTTCCGGGGTTCTGACAGCAAATCTTTTAAGGTTTCGATGTCACTGGTTGGAAATATTGAAAAGCGAGACAGAGTATTTGTGGTCATTGACGGCAAAGATAGGTTACAAATTTTTAACTTGTTCGAAAGGGTATACCATCCTATTTTTGCCTAGCAGAGATTCATAATAATACTGAAAATGAGTGGCAATATTACTTTTACCATAATCAAGCCTGATGCAGTTCGCAATGGCTACACAGGCAAGATCATTGACCAAATCCTTGCGGGCGGATTCAAGATCAAAGCGATGAAGATGCTACAATTAAGTGATCTAACCGCTGGAAATTTCTACGATATCCACCGTGAGCGCCCCTTTTTCAAGGACCTTGTGGAATTCATGACAAGCGGGCCCTGTATCCCGGCTATCCTCGAAAAGGAAAATGCTGTTGCTGATTTTCGAACACTGATAGGGGCAACTGATCCACAGGAGGCAGCGGAAGGCACTATTCGTGCCCGATTTGCAAAAACGATTGATGCCAATGCGATCCACGGTTCAGATTCCGATGAGAATGCAATTCGGGAAGGAAGCTATTTCTTTTCTGAACTGGAAATGTCTTAGAAATTGTTTTGGTTCCTGGTCTGAAAGTTTTTCAGATTTGGATGCTTCTTTAGACGTGTACTGGTTTACCGACTCACTTGGTCTGATCCGAATATTCGGATTGCACGTATTTCAATACACCCTCTACATAACCGTTGACCGCCTCTTTGAGCCGGGCTGGAAGTTGGGTTTCCATACCGGGAAGTGAAATCTCTTTTCGGTTGAGGCGAAGGCATTCGTCAACATTATCCTGGTAAAGGGCTTCCCCAAAACACATTGGCCCTTGGATCATGCGGGTGAGAGAAAGGTTACGTGCAAATACACCATCTTGACTGGTCGGGAGAGACGCATCCCTGAGGTAGTAAAGAGAAGTGTCGTAGGGAATGATCGGAACCTTAAGGTATTTCTCAAATCCCTTGACAACAGCTCCCGACAAGCGTTCCGATTTGGGAAGATCGTCACTGAACGCTTTGGCAAGAAAAGCCATACAATCTTCTGGCTCATCTAATTCCCCAGCCATGAATCCACCCGGAATGAATGCCATGGTATAGTTGTCATCAATGGCGTTGAGATACTCTCCGGATGACCAGGAGTTTTTTTCCCAAACGTTGTAATGGATAATGAGACTGATATGAGGTTGGAATTGATTGATCTCGACAGCTCGTCGTTTGAAGTCAGCTTTGAGAAAAGGAACTTTGTATACATCTCGCATGGTTGCCTTTGTCATCCACCAAAGTGAGTCCTTTCCGTGAATTTCCTCTTGCTGGGTCCAGTTCCATGCTGCACCATTGCGCAATCGCAAGGGATATCCTTCGATGGTTTTCCCTGGAAGCTTCGACCAATCCTCCCCTGAGACGGTCTCAGCTTCCTCCGTTTCCTTCTTTAGCCAAGCGTCAAAGGAAATATCAAATGCGGTGTGACCTTCTATTTCACGGGTCATAAAGACGGTGGCACCAAGCTTTTCCAAAGTGTCTCTCAGGAGGATTGCGGTTCCCAAAGCAAGGTTTCCTTCGTTGAAGGCTACCGGTTCATGGATCTCTGGACGATTATTTCTTTCAATTTGTACAAATTTCTTTTCCATGGATGCAAAGGCCATGGTACCTCCTACATGGCCTGGATCCAGTGCAATCCGGAATCCCTTCAGCGGCTTTTTCTGAGTAGGTTGAAACCCTAAGGGACGGGCAGGTTCTTCACAATTTTCCTCCTCCAGAATTCTCTGGCTCCATTCTGAGGTTCGTTCCAGGTTCTGTCCACGGCTAAACAAGCAGAGGTAGCGGTTGGTAAATTGCCAGGGAACACTGATTGCTGCTAAGCCCGAGTCGTTGTCAGTGGCCCGGGAGAATATTTTGATCCCTTCCTTATCCCAGAAAAGCTGATCGTAGAGGACATCGTCTTTGACTAAATACCTATGGATGCGTTCAAGAATTATACTGGCGCTTGTTGATAAAGTTGAGTCAGTTCCTGTTTGGAAAGTTGCGCAGGTCCCCACAGATGAAGACAACCTGTGGGAAGTCGGCGATCTCTGGCGCTGTGCTTTGCCGTTCTTACAGGAATAAAATGAGGTGATCATTCCTCCCATGAGTAGGGCCAAGCACAAGGAAGCCGTTTTCAGGGTACAGCTTCGCGACGGTATTTGAGTTCTTCCAATCAGAGTTGCTAAAATACAGAAATTGATTTTTGTATATATTGTTCCCATGAGCAAACGCAGTTCCGGCAAGTGGAGAAAGTGGTTGATCTTCTCTTTCATACTTATCTCATTCCCTTTGCTGATTCGCAACCAGATAATGAAGAGCATAGGTAATTTTCTGGTGGTGGAGGACCCAAAACAGCGTGTGGATGCAATTTACGTGCTTTCGGGAAATCCCTATGACCGTGGAATGGAGGCCTTTAAGTTGTACAAAGAGGGTTGGGGGCCGCGTGTTGTTTGCCTGGGTGGGGAAACCAATACTTACCTTGAATTGTATGGGATCAATGATTTGTCTTCTATGGCGACGTCTAAGGTTCTGAAGCAAGCAGGAATGCCGATGAATGATATTGAACTGCTGCCCATGGGTACAAGTACTTACGAGGAGTTCGAAGCCATTGTCAAGCATTGCCAACAGCATAGCTACAGCAAGGTAATGGTGGTTTCATCTCTCTTTCATACCCGCCGTATCCACACCTACTTCCGGCACAGGATGTACTTTTCGGGTGTAGAAATGGTGCTGCGAGGTGTTCAAGACAGTACTTTTGAGGTGGATGCTTGGTGGAAAAAGGAACAGGGGTTGCTATTTGTGAACAACGAGTGCATCAAGATGATGTATTACTGGTTAAAATATTGAACCAGCTACAGCATCTTGATAAGCCCTGTAACATTGTCTATTTTTGAACTATGGTTGTAAATCAGGCTACTCTGGTTAGGATTCTTAAGGACCACGACATTCGCAAGACTGGAAGTCGGCTGGATATCCTTCACCAGTTCACAGAAAAAGGGCATGCATTGTCACAACCGGATATCGAAAAGGCGCTGGAGGATCAGTGCGACCGGGTGACAATCTACCGTACCCTCACCCTTTATCAAGAAAAAGGTCTGATACATACCGTATTGGATGATTCAGGTGCCATGAAATATGCATTGTGTAAGGATGCCTGCACTGACCATATCCACCACCACGACCATGTCCACTTCAAGTGCATCATTTGTGGACAAACGACATGTATTGAAGACACCCTGATCCCCAGAATTACACTTCCCAATGGGTATAAGATCCAAGAACAAAAGCTGCTCATGGTCGGAACTTGTGATGGGTGCAGCTAGTAAGAAATCCGTCCAGATTCAGCGAGTATTGCCTCTGTTGTCATTGACAAATCTTCCCGGACTTAATTGTTTATTTCGCAGCGTGAAGACAAGTACTTTCGGAGTGGGCTACTGCGTGGCTGTTGCGAACGTTGATCCATTGGGCTGTACCCACTGACAATGCACCAACTATTACCAACCATATCTCCATTGGTTCTTCAGCACTTAGGATGCCAAATAACATTACTGCCGCGCCAAAGGTGAATAAACCGAGAATATTCTTATTGCGGTGAACCCTCAGAAAACCTTTTACGATGGAGTACGTGCCAAAACCAAGGCCGAGACCAACAATAGACAGTTCAAATGCTGTAGATTCGAGGAATTGCAAGCCGATCAGGGGTAACAGAGCTGCTGTGAAGGGCATCGCGACGCAATGGATAGCACAGGCGAGTGCAAGCAGGGCGCCCCATTTGCCGGTGCTCTGAATCGATGTTTTTGAATTGATGTTGGGCATAGATCTGAACGCTCGTTGCTTTTGCAATAATGTTGCAAATCTAGTAGAGTTTCCATTAAGAACCAATACCCAATTAAGAAATCACTTCACGATCCATTTATGCGAACCAAGGGACCGATCTTTTGTAAGGACATGGATAAAATAAAGCCCAGCCGGAAGTGCCCCCACTCTGAATTCCATTGCTGAGCCTGAGTAATTTTGAACAGTACGGAAAACCTCATGACCACGCATATCATAGATACTGATCTCAAGGTCAGTGCCGGTAAGGACTTCAGACTTGAGGTATAATGCTCCTTGGCTGGGGTTGGGGAAAATGCTAAAGGCCGGACCGGGCCGGGTTCCTCTGGCCCCGACCACATAAGTACCTTGCTCGGCATAAAATCCCAGCCCTCCGCGTAGGTTGCCTGTAATGTATTCAGGTTTGTTATCTCCATTCAGGTCAGCAGCGGCAATGGAAGTCCTAAATCCTTCTTTGATATTGCCAAAAGCTGGATCGTCAAGGGTGAAGTTACTTCCTAATTCGCTTTCAATATCCTCGTAATAGAGAATGTTGGCTTTCTCTGAACCTACCAGAAGGTCGTATCTTCCTGTAGCTGGATTTTCAAAAACGGCTGGCACACTCCATCCGGTACAGCATTCAGGATCTGTGTCCACACCCCCCCAATTGCTGTTGTCAGGAGAACTGGAAAAGTCTGCAACCTGGGCAGTTCCGATATTGTGAAAATAATTTAATGTCCCTGACATCTCTCCGATGACCATGTCCAATTTCCCGTCTCGGTCAATGTCCACAAGATTAGGAGTGGAAAAATTTCCAACATCAATGTTCTTGTAATTGCTTTGTGCCAGTACGAAGTCTGCTGTCTGTCCACTAGGAGCGATGTTCTCAAAGTAATGGAGTTTACCGCTCGCATCCCCGATCATCATATCTAAATCACCATCGTTGTCCAGATCTCCAAGCGTTGGGGTAAATCCGTAAAGGTTATTGCCCAAGGTAGCGGATAGGTTCTCAAAGTCCCGGGTTACCAATTGGAAGGAGGGCAGGGTGGAGGTACCTGTATTCAAAAATAAGGCCAACCCTGAAGTAGTACCTGCGGTTCCGGCCTGAATTTTAGTATTGTAATTGCCAACGAGCAGGTCTTTTAGCCCATCATTGTTGAAGTCAAAAAAAACGGGGTAGGCACAAGTTCCCAGGTCGATCATATCCTTCTGAAGGAATTTGGTACTGGTTTGGGATAATTGTACGCCTCCTGTCGCAGATATATTCTGGTAGTACCAGACATTTTGATAGTTGAAGGTCGCAGCAGTTGAATTTGGAGCTGCAATCATATCCTCCCTGCCGTCGTTGTTGACATCCAAAAAATAGGCTCCGGGGAAATTGTCAATGAGGGCAGGGGTATCATAGTTGGGAAAGTTATTATGCACACTGTCAATCAGAGCGTTACTGACTGTGCCGCCGTTGCGGAGGTAGGTCAGAGCATTGCTGGTCAGGTCGCCCAGGACGACGTCCTTTATTCCATCATTATTTTCGTCGAAGATGGCAACGGTGGAGCCAGCGTGGACTGATCCCGAAGCAGGATCATAATTGGTGCCTGGAGGAACTCTGCAGGATACGTTCAGGGAGATTCCTGAACCAAGTGCGCTTTCCTGGAACTTTCCCCAGCAGGCATTGACACGGGTAAACGCCATGGCATTACAATCTCCACTGTTTTCCACGGAAAGGTTCTTGTGATATTCCATGAAGTTTCCTCCCGGATCAAAGGTGAGAATGTCAATGTCACCATCATTGTCGATGTCCGCCAAACCCGGTACATCAAAATTAGAAACGATTAAAGCTACCGCGCCAGCTCCATAGTCCGAACGAAGGGAGTCTACCCAGACACTGAATTGAAAGTTGGCCCCGGTACTGACATTCTGGAAAACTCGGATAAAGTCCTGGTTAGAGGTAAATATATCCATTTGCCCGTCGCAGTTGAAGTCCCGAAAAACTGCATAGTGGGTCAGTTCTTCCGGAAATTGGTCTTCGTAGGAGGGAGCAAAGCTGTAGTCTACGGTGTTGGGAGTTCCGTCATTCAGGAAAGGGATGATCTTATTTCCGGCCCGGTCAAATACGACTAAGTCCATTCTGCCATCCCCATTCAGGTCCATTTCGTTGAACTGTGGCTGGTCCATACCCCCAGCAAAGGGGAATGACATCTGAAAGCCGTTCTCATTCACTTGGATGAAATTGACCCGATCAAGCAAGGGGCTCTGGCCCTGAAGGGAGCCAGACAACAGGACCAAAACCCAAATAATAATTTTAGTTCCTCTCATATGAATTACACGAGATCTAATCCTTGAAATTAATAAAAGAATTTGTCCTAGCTACCGTCAGTAACGTATCCCAAAGGCTACGGAAGAAAGAAGATATCTGGAAATCAGTTGGTTCTGATATAGATCGAATCGAGGCTGTAACCGTAGTTGTTGGTAGGATCGTTGGCGTATACTTCAACTTTGTACACACCGGGGACGATCCCGGCAGGGATGGTTACAAATGTATCCAGCAGATAGGGCTGAAGAAAGAGGTTATCATACTGAATGGTACTGTTTTCCATGAGGTCGTTGCTGAAGGCATCGCGGACCCTGGCAGTTACATTCTTGACAACATCGTTGTCGGTGATGTTGGCGCGGATTTGGATCGTTTGACCAATGGAAAAAGTGTCGATAACGGAAGGGTTTGGATTGAAGAATGCAATCTGAGGCGCCTGGGTATCTACATTGTTTGTAATCCGTATATAAGTGGTCAGAATGGTTTGCTTTCCGGAAGTGTCATTGACAACAACTTCAAATTCATAGGGACCGGCAGAAGGGTCAAACGGAACCTGAATGTAGCGGTTGACAGCATCAATTCTATCTTCAAGAAAACCAAAGAAATCAGCACTCCAAGCATCGGTTCCGGTCTTGAGGAAGACGAGATCATCACGTTGACGGACACTGATACTGTAACTTGCGAGTTGCATATCGTCTTCAAATCGGATGTCCACCGGAATACTATCGAGGTTGTTGAAATCCACATATGAGCCGATTTCAACAACCTCCGGACTGGACATGAATATCTCAGGAGCTTCAAGGTCCTGGGGGATAGTTACTGGCTTCTCTTCGCAACTAAATAGGAAAAAGCTAATTGTGAAAGCAGCAAGTAAAACAGAGATCGAATTCCTCTTCATAGAAGCTTTGGTTTAAGACACTAAAGCTAATCACTTTTTTACTTCGAAGAAAACGAGATTTCAATACTCAACCCAACTGTCCTCATTCACGTACACCCCGGTGTGTATATCCAGCCGATTTTGTCGAATTGATTTATTAAGTTACCAAATTGCTAAAGTCTGTACACTTTTGACTGTTAGAATATTAAATAACCTGCCCTGATCTCATGAAACGAATTCGGAAAATTCTAATCCGAATGGCGGGAGCGCTCTTGGGACTGATCCTGGTACTGTTCCTGCTGGGGTATTTCTTTGAAGACAAGCTTCACCTGATGGCTATCCGGGAGTTGAGCGGTGCATTACATGCACATATTGATGTCAAAGATACCCACGTTTCTTTCTTGCGCTCTTGGCCGGATGTCAACGTTCGCTTAGAGGGAGTGACGATCAATCCGATAGGTGCTGAACCCGGCTCGAATATCATCGCCATTGCATCTGCTGAACTGGATATCTATTTCTGGTCTTTTTTCTCAGATCGCATGGAGATCAATTCAGTTTTGCTGGACGAACCAACCGGCCATTTAGCTACCGACAAAACGGGAAATTGGAATACACGGGATATGTTTCAACCATCCAGTGACAACCTTGATCCGGGGAACGAGGGAGAAGAGTTGGTATTCGATCTCAATGGTGTCAGAATCAAAGACGGTATCTTCACCCTGCAAAATAAAAAAACCGGTTCGTACATCCTGATTGACTCGATCTACCTTGACCTGTCAGGCGATTTCAGTGCCAGCCGTACAGATTTCGATACAGAAATGGCTTTCCACTTGGGGCGATGGAAAGAGGAAGGGGTGACCTGGGTGGGCAACAGGCACGTCAGTCTGGATATTTTAGCCGATGTTTCTCTGGGTCCTACTAAGGATTTTAGAATTCGTGAAGCTGAAGCCCAGGTCGCAGGAGTTACCTTGAATTGGGGAGGGGAGATTACCGAGGAGGGGAGCGGTTACCGCATGAACCTTGCATACAATACTTCACGCAATGATTTTGATGCCTTTATATCCCTCTTACCAGGAGGGTTGCTGGATACAGGAAGGGACTATGAATACAGCGGTGAATTCAATATGCATGGTTGGGTCCGCGGATTGGCCGGGACAGGTACTACACCTTCAATCTATGCCGAATATTCAGTTGCCGATGGTGCGTTCCATTATGTAGACTATGAATCGCGGCTGACGGGTATCCAGCTCTCTGGCAGTTGCATGTACGAGGACGACAACCCAGCTAGGTCATGGTTCAAAGTCGATACACTAGAGGCTCGTTTGAGAAACCATCTGGTAAGTGGGACCTTGGCTCTTTACAATTTCAAAGATCCAAACCTTACTTTCCGGCTTAACGGCAGGCTCCCCTTGGAGGATATCCGGGAGTTCTACCCCAATTTTGCCGATAGCAGTCAACTGGCCGGTATAGTGGATGTTGATCTCATGGTGGATGGCCGGATAGCTGATTTCAGGGAAAAACGTTACGATGCAGTTCGCGCACTGGGTGTGTTGGGAATGGAACAGGTTCGGGTAGAAGACCGCAGGGTCCGGCATCCGATTGAGGAACTGACCGGTCATGTAAAGGTAGATAACGACCGGATTCAAGTATCCAAATTGGCCGGAAAAATAGGTCAGTCCGATTTCGAGATGAAGGGTATGATCACTGAATACCTGCCCTGGTTCTTTGGAGAGGATGCCCGCGTGGTTGGGGTGTTGGAGTTGATAAGTAATAAAATAGATCTCAACGATTGGATTTTAGAGGAAGAAGGAACAACTGGAGATGGTTCCGGTGATCGCTTTGTTTTTCGCTTGCCGAACAATCTGGATTTTGATGTACGGGCCAGGATTGGACATCTAAAAGTAGCCAAGCTGGATGCAACAAAGGTTTCCGGACAAGTACAGCTCCACGACAAAATGATCAATCTGGAACGTCTGATCATGAATACCTTACAGGGAAGCCTGGTTCTGACCGGGTCTCTTCATGCCCAAAGATCAGAACTGTGTGAGGTTCGTCTGGATGTTACTGCTCAGGAAATTGATATCAACAGAGGATTTAAGACCTTTGACCAGTTGGCAGCCTTTGCTTTGGTGGAGGATAATTTGTTTGGAAGGTTTTCAGGGAATGTCCATCTGGAAGGGCGGTTGGATCAGTACCTGGATCTCAACCCCAACAGCTTGATTTCTTATGGTCAGGTTACTCTTAAGAATGGAAGGCTGAAGGACTTTAGACCCTTAGAAGGCTTGGCGGGCTTTGTCAAAATGGAGGACCTGCGCGACCTTAGGTTTACGGATGTAAGTACCAATTTTCATGTGAAGGAGGGCAATTTCTATCTGCCAGGTCTTCATGTGGAAGCAAACGATTACAAAATGGATGTCAGTGGTCGACATGGATTTGACAATACGCTTGATTACCGGGTAGCTGTGGAACTGCCAAGAAAGGCTGCAAAGCAATCTGGATCTCAGGAAATTCAGTCACTGGTGGATATATCCCCGGAAGAAAAAGCGAAAATCGTATTGCCTGTCCGTATTACCGGGACGGTTGATAAACCTAAATATGCATTGGATGGAAAATTTGTGAAGAATTCAGTGGACAACAAGGTCAAGGCTGAGAAGGAGGAAATCCGAACGGCTTTCAACGATGAGATCGAAGCCCGGTTCGGTGGGGTAGATTCCATTGAAGTGGATGATCTGATCGTAGTTGAGGAAGATCCTGCGGATACTGGCAAGGTGGGGGTATTGGGCAAGGTCAGGAACCCTCTAAAAAAGATCAAATGGCCGGGAAAGAAAAAGAATGGTGGAAACTAAGTACGAGGATATCGAGAATCACCAGGATTCCGAAAATAATAGAGGCGATGCCGTTGGTAGTAAAAAAAGCGAGGTTTACACGGCTTAGATCATTGGGTTTTACGATCAGGTGCTGGTACACGAGGAGACAAACGAAAAAAACAAATGCGGTCCAGGCCAGGTACTGGCCTTCGATCGTATAAATAAAGAAAGCTAAAACTGCTGCAGTCACAAAATGGAGAAATCCTGAAACAAGCAATGCCCGGTTTTTCCCCAGGTATGTGGGAATGCTGTACAAATTGTGGGTGCGGTCAAATTCTTCATCCTGGAGGGCATAAATGATATCAAATCCACTAACCCAAGTCAAGACAGCTATTCCTAGAAGAATAGGGTCAAGCGTCAAATAGCCAGTGACAGCGATATAAGCACCAACAGGTGACAGAGAAAGCCCGAGTCCGAGGATGATGTGACAGAGGGCAGTAAACCGCTTGGTAAGGGAATAACCGAGTACCACGGTCAATGCAACAGGAGAAAGGTAAAAGCAAAGAGGGTTGATGAAATAAGTAGTTGCAATGAACAGGAGACCATTGACCACCACAAAGAGGAGCGCTTGCCGTGTGCTGATAACACCTGCGGGGATTTCCCGGTCCTTGGTGCGGACATTTTCGGCATCGATTTTGCGGTCAGCCCAGCGGTTAAAGCCCATAGCTGCATTGCGGACAAAAACCAAACCGAAGACGACCAAAAACAGGATAAGAGGATCAAACTCTCGCGTCTCTGCAAAGCCTAGAAAAAGCCCCGTCAACCCAAAAGGCATCGCAAAGACCGAATGGGAAAACTTGACCATGGACAGGTACTTCCTCATTGTAATCAGGATCACATGATCCCTCTAATGGTATCCATGATTTTGGATTTAGTAGGTACGCCGACGATCATATCCTTGCGTTTACCATCCTTGAAAAACATAAGGGTGGGTACGGAAAGAAGCCCAAGCTTTGCACCATAACTGTTTTTGCCAATGTCCATTTTCCCGATGATGGCATCGTCACCAAGCTCTCTGGCGACATCTTCGACGATGGGTGAGATCATTTTGCAAGGGCCGCACCAAGTTGCCCAGAAGTCAACCAGGACAGGCTTCCCAGAATCTAGGTACTTTTGCAAATTGTCATCGGTGAATTCTACTACAGCGGTATCTGTACTCATATCAATTTCTATTGTTCTGACTATATTAACGAGACGTAAAGGTCCAATGTTTCGAGTTCTTTGATCAATTTATTGTTCAGTTCGATCATCATCCTCCTGCTGCTCACTGGGACCTTGGCTTTAAGTTCATGATCAATAATGTTGAACTCAAGGATTTTTTCTCCCCGGTTTTCACTGAATAGGGCTTCCAGTTTTTTTGTCATTCCAGGCGTGATCCTCTCAAGTGGGAGGTCCAGGCAAAGTCCCTTGGTCATGTGTTTAAAAGAATCTTCCAAGAATTTGATGTCGAGGATCTTCAATTCAAATACACTTGGGTCACGGAAGGAGGGTTGACTTTTGGCACTGATCAGGAGCATGGCGTTGATGTCTACATAGGGGTAATATTTGGCAAAATCTTCCCCAAACAATGCAAATTCGGTCGACCCACTAAAGTCTTCCAGTGAAAAGGTCGCGTACCGATTTCCTCTTTTGGTCATTCCGTCGCGTTTTTTAGTAACAATCCCTGCTAGTTTCACATCCCTGCCCCGGTAGTTGTCCAGATCTTGTATCCGGGAGGAGGTAAAGCTTTTGATCTCCAGTTTGAATTCATCGAGGGGGTGTCCGGAGAGGTAAAATCCAATGACCTCCTTTTCGAAGTTGAGGCGTTCCATCAGCGTCCATTCGGGGGCTTCCGGAATAGGGGGAGCGACAATTGAGCTCAATCCTTCTGTGCCTCCAAAAAGACTGACCTGGGCACTTGCTTTTTCCTGTTGGATCTTATTGCCATAGGAAACGGCTCTTTCCAGCACGTTGGTTCCCCGATCACCCATGACTGCTTCCATAGGGGCAAAGTACCGGGACCGGGCAATCTCAAATGCATCGAATGCGCCAGAATATGCGAGACATTCCATGGTTTTGCGGTTCATGGTACCTGCAGGAATCCGTTCGGTCATGTCAAAAATACTTTCATAAGGTCCGTTTTTGACTCTTTCATCCACAATGGAAGCCACTACTGCAGATCCAACTCCTTTGATAGCTGACATTCCAAAGCGGATATGATCTTCTTCGGTAACTGAAAACAAACTTTCAGATTCATTCACACAAGGAGAGAGGACCTTGATCCCCATACGCTGGCACTCCTCGATAAAGAATGTGATCTTAGAAATGTCACTAACATTGTGGGTGAGGACGGCTGCCATATACTGTGCCGGATAATGGGCCTTTAAAAAAGCCGTCCGGAATGCAAGGATAGAGTAGGCGGCCGCATGGGATTTGTTGAACCCATAGGAGGCAAATTTCTCCATGGTATCAAATACTTCCATAGCGACCTTTTCTTCGACGCCATTGTCTTTGGCCCCCCGTATGAAGCGAACCCGCTCCTTCTTCATGACCTCATGCTTTTTCTTACCCATGGCCCGGCGGAGCAAGTCCGCTTGTCCAAGGCTGTAGTTCGCCATTTTCTGAGCAACCTGCATGATCTGCTCCTGGTAGACCATGATTCCATAGGTGTTTTTGAGGATGTCTTCCAGCAAAGGATGCTGGTAGATCACTGGTTCCCGGCCATGCTTCCGGTTGACAAAGGAAGGGATATTGTCCATTGGCCCCGGTCTGTAGAGGGCGTTCATGGCGATGAGGTCTTCTATTTCGGTCGGCCGGAGCTGCCGGAGGTACTTTCGCATCCCATCTGACTCAAACTGGAAAGTAGCGACCGTCTCCCCGTTTTGGTAGAGCTCGTATGTCTTCTGATCGGTGATGTCAATTTTCTCAGGATCGATCTCCACCCCATACTTCTCCTTGATAAGCCGGATAGCAGTCTTAATGATCGAGAGGGTTTTCAGACCCAGGAAATCCATCTTCAGCAAACCCGCCATTTCCGCCATGGGCCCGTCGTATTGGGTCACAAAAGATTTGTCTTTCGCAATTGCAATGGGCACCAAGTTGGTGATTTTCTCGGGTGCGATGATAACTGCGCAGGCGTGGACCCCGGTATGCCGGGCCGTTCCTTCCAGGGTCTTCGCAAACTTCATCATCTTCCTGATCTCGGGGTTTTTGTCTTCAAAGGCTGCGTTGAGATCATGAGAATGGTCCTGGTTGTGGTTAGGGTCCATGGCCTTGGCAAAGGACATTCCAGGTCGGTCCGGAACGTATTTTGCGATCCGGTTAACGTCAGAGAGGGAAATGCCCAAGGTTCGGCCAACATCGCGGAGGGCGGTCTTTGCGCCCATAGTTCCATAGGTGATCACCTGACTTACCGACTGGCGCCCGTACTGCTCGACTACATAATCGATGACTTCCTGTCGTCCTTCGTCGTCGAAGTCTATGTCGATATCGGGAGGAGAGATCCTGTCGGGGTTGAGAAAACGTTCGAAGAGGAGTTGGTAACGCAGGGGGTCAACATTGATGATGCCGAGGCAGTAGGCAACCACGGAACCGGCGGCAGATCCGCGGCCGGGGCCTACATATACGCCGCGTTTCCGGGCGATGGTCGTGAAGGATTCCACGATGAGGAAGTACCCCGCATAGCCCATTTTTTTCATGATCTCCAGTTCGTGGTCAATCCTTTCGCTGAGTTCTGTGCTTATCTCCGGGTACCGTCTTTTCGCACCCTCAAAGGTTAGGTGCCTCAGGTAAGCATCCATGTCCGAGAACCCTTCAGGGACTTTGAAGTTTGGCAAAAGCATGTCCCCGGCCAGGTTCATCTCAAACTGACATTTCTCTGCAAGTTCGACAGTATAATCGAGTGATTGCGGAACGTCATGGAAGAGGGTGGCCATCTCATCCTGGGTCTTAAAATAAAAGACTTTGTTCAGGCGTCCGCGGTCGTCGGTAAATCGGAAACGGTTCGGGTCGTTGTAGTCAGCAGCGGTTTGCAGGGCGAGGAGGAGGTCGTGGGCATCTGCATCTTCTTCGTTGACGTAGTGGACATCGTTGGTAGCAATTACTTTGAGCTGGTGTTTTACAGCCCAACGAAGGAGCACTTGATTGCATTTTTCCATGTCACCCAGCCCGTGCCGCTGGATCTCTATGTAGTAATCTTCCCGGCCAAATACGTCCAGGTACCACAACAGTATTTTTTCTGCTTCTTCCTCGCCATGGTTAAGGATAGCCCGGTTGATCTCAGATGCGAGACAACAAGTAGAAGCGATCAGTCCGGCGGAATATTTTTTCAGGGTTTCCTTGTCGACCCGGGGTTTGTAGTAATACCCGTCGGTATAACCGAAGGAGCAGAGGGTACAGAGGTTTCTGTAGCCTTCTGCGTTTTTGGCCCAGAGGATCTGGTGATAACGGGGATTTTGTTTCACATCCTTCATTTTAATCGGATGTGCACAGATGTAAAACTCACAACCTACGATTGGTTTGATACCCTTCTTCCGTGCAGCCAGCACAAATTTGGGTACTCCATACATATTGCCATGGTCGGTGATGGCAATGTGGGACATTCCCAGGTCGGCTGCTTTGGCAGTGAGATCAGAAATCTTGGCAGCTCCATCCAGGAGACTGAATTCGGTGTGGTTGTGCAGGTGGACGAATTGCGGCATCTATTTTCCCTGTTCGCTATTAAAAATGAAACTCGACAGCTTTAGTAATAAAAAGCTAGAGCCGCTAAATATACTGCATCCACATGATCCATTTGTTAACAGGATTTCCACAAGTGTGCAGGGATGCGAATTCAAAGATGAATACCCTGGGATTGTAATTTGCAGGACACAAATCGAGATATGATTGCTGGAATTGTCTAGGAAGAAGTATCTTGCTTTGGGATTGTAACTATGTATTTTTAATGTTTTGATCGATAATGAGACAATTTCTGCTACTTATCACTTTATCGTTTTCATACACTTCTATTTTCTTCACTTTCAATTTCGCTCAGAATCCCCCTCTGAATATCAGTCTGGCAAGTAATCTTTCCAGTATCGGTGGTTCCAATGATTGTTGGGGCTGGTGGGACACGCTGGGCAATGAATATGCCATTGTAGGGATCATCTCAGGCGGGGTCTGCATTGTTGATATCACTGATCCCAACAATCCACAGGTAGTGGATTCCACCCAGGGTGTCCCTTCTCTTTGGCGGGACATCAAGTCCTTTGGCAATTTTGTCTACGTTGTCAATGACAACGGTGGATTTGGTGGGGCAGGCCTTCAGATCATTGACATGACGAGCCTCCCCAATATTGTCTACAAGGACACGGTCATCCAAGGGCTGGAATATGCCCACAACCTCTATATTGATGGTGGTTATGCTTACCTTACAGGTACCAACAACAACCCTGGGATCAACATTTACGATCTGAACAATGATCCCTGGAATCCTTCTTTGGTAGGGCAATACACCCAGGCCTACGTGCACGATGTCTATGTGCGTAACGATAAAGCTTATTCCTGCGAATTGGGGGGCGGGTTGACTGTCATTGATATGACCAACAAGAGCAGCCCTCAATTGATCGGCAACCGTCAATACATCAACAACTTCACCCACAACTCTTGGTTGAGCGACAACGGGAACGTTTGCTTCACTACAGATGAAATTAGCGGTGGTTATGTCTATGCCTGGGATGTGACAGATCCTCAAAACATTACTGAACTGGACAATTACCGTTCCAGTCAGGGCGGTGCCAATACAATGGTTATTCCCCACAATACCCATGTGCTCAACGATTACCTCGTTACCTCCTATTACAGGGATGGAATGACGGTTGTGGATGCTCAGTATCCTTACAATATGATCGAGATCGGTTACTACGATACTTCCCCTTTGAGTGGGAGTGGTTTTGATGGTAACTGGGGAGCCTATCCTTTTTTTTCCTCCGGAACTTCAATTGCATCTGACATGCAAGCGGGTTTGTTTGTCTTCAATGTCAACTATGAGCGTGCCTGCTACCTTGAAGGAGATGTGACGGATGCCAATACCAACCAACCGATACCGGATGCCAGGGTCACCGTTCAGGGGCATACTTGGGGGGACAATACCGACAACATTGGATTCTATGCTACAGGGACTCACGATGCCGGTACTTACAGCGTTACGTATTCTGCATTTGGCTACCGTGATTCTACCATCACAGTAAACCTGACAAATGACGTATTGGTAGTGAGAGATATCCCATTGACTCCTCTTCCTACCTTTAATGCCAGCATTGCGGTTGTCGAGATGAGTTCAGGCCTACCGGTTCCAAATGCACAGGTTGTCCTTGCCGAAACTTCGGGTGCAGCGACTTTCTCCTACACTGCTGATTCCAACGGGATTGTTTACATCCAGTCTCTCGTTCAGGCCAGTTATAGCCTGATCGCCGGACAATGGGGCTGGACCACAAACGAAGTACCTTGGAGCCCAAATGCTACTGGCAATACGATTACGGTGCAGTTGAATCCGGGGTACTACGATGATTTTGCCCTTGACCTGGGATGGACGGTGACTGGCACCGCTGGTTCAGGAATCTGGGAGCGTGGTGAGCCTGTTGGTACTTTTGCCCAGGGACAGCCATCAAATCCTGATCTTGACCTCCCCGATGACATCGGCAACCAGGCTTACGTAACCGGGAACGGCGGTGG